>CALEZK010000484.1 GCA_937928585.1 uncultured bacterium
AAACAGCAAAGAGCAAACCGTCAGACATCGCGGAAGATTTCGCCGCGAAGATGCGCACCGTTTTGCAGGAATCCATGGCCCCGCTGGCAGATGCGTACACAAAGCAGAAGCCCCAGGCGTCACCCGTGACCATAGACACCGGCGCGATCGCGCGGGAACTCGGCGAGAGCGTTCGCGCGGCGATGCTGGATTCGGTGCTCCCGGCGTTGCAGATGAACGATGGCGGCGGAAACGACGGCAAGTCGAAGACCGTTGCGGCGGCGCCTGTTTTCGATTCCAAATCACTCGCGAAAGAAGTCGGCGAAAGCGTTCGCAATGCCGTGGCGGAAACCATTGCGCCACTGGTCGCGGCGAATAAATCGCCGCGCGAGGCGACGCCGGCGATCGATATTACAACTCTTGGCAAAGAGTTGGCGGCAGGCGTCCGCATGGCCGTAATGGAAGCGATCCTTCCGCTGGTGAGTGCACAGGAAGCAGCGGCACAGGCCGGGCTTCGAGTGCCGGAGGAAACGGCGAAACAATTCGCGCAGCATTTGGATCGCAGCATGGGCGCGATTACGAAAGAAATGCGCCTTGCTTTGGAATCCCACGCGCGCACGGACGACTTCGCGGAGAAAATCGCGGCGACGCTGGAGTCGGCAAACGCCACCCAGAACTCGCGCATGGCCGAGTTGACGGATTCAACGAAAGACGCGCTGCTTGCCGTGCGCGAGATGCTGGAGGCGATGCGGACGCCGAAGGCCGAGCCTGAAATGCTTTCAAACGTTTCGCCGTTTCCGGGGTTGCGTGCGAGCGATCTTTCGCAGAGTGTCGTCGTGCCGCAACTCGATCCGATGGAAGAGATTGGACTCGGCGTCGAAACCGACGACCGCGTGCGCGAGGCTTTGGTATCCGGACGACTACAGCGGTCGTTTACTTTGGAGGCCTTCCTTTCCGGTGCCGCGAACACATTCACCTTGTCTGTTGCGCGCGCGGTAACGGAATCGTTTTCCCGAGAGTTCACGCCATTCTATATCTACGGCGATGTTGGTATTGGCAAGACACACCTCTTGCATGCGATCGGCAACGCGATGCTCTCGCGCAATCCGGACATGCGCGTGGCGTACATGACCGGCCTGCGATTTGTGAGCGCGTGCGAACGCGCGGCGCGCGATCAGGACCTGGAGAAATTCCGGGAATCGTTCGCTCATTGGGACGCAGTGTTGTTCGACGATGTTCAAAGCGTGGCGGAACACAAGCAGGCGCAGGACGAATTGCGCGCGGTGCTGAGCGCGCTTACAAACGAGGGACGTCTCGTGGTTGCCAGCGCGGACCGCGCGCCGGACCAGTTATCCTCCACTTCGCACCAGCTCGTATCGCGGCTTGCCTCCGGCATTGTGACGCGATTGCATGCGCCCGACATGCCGACGCGCGTAGCGATCCTCCAACGGCACGCGCGAATGCTCAAAGCAAGTGTTGGCGACGACATCTTTTCGCTTATCGCGGCGCGCGTGCCTTCCGACGTGCGCAAAATGACCGGCGCGCTCCGAAAGGCGCTGGCCTATGCGCAGGTATCGGGGACGGGCGTAACAAAAGAACTTGCCGAGGAAATCTTGAGTCATTTGAACACGATCGAAGCGGCGTAATACGGGGGAATAGCGCGTGCCACCAAAAACAGCGAAGCGGCGCCTGGGCGATGTATTGCTCGAACAGGCGCTGGTGACACAGGAGCAACTGCAAGAAGCCATTCAGCTTCAACGGCAAACGGGACAGAGTCTCGCTTCGATCCTCGTCGCAAAAAAATATCTTAGCGAAGAAGACCTCGTCATCACCCTGAGCGAACAGCTTGGCATTCCGCATATTCGCGTGATGAACTACAACATTCCGCAGGAAGTGCTGAACGAGGTGCCCGAATCGCTGGCGCGCCAGTATCAGATGCTGCCGGTGTCGGTCACCGGCGACGTATTGACGCTCGCGATGGCGGATCCGCTGAACATCATGGCGCTGGACGACCTGCGCATGTTGACAAGTTACGAGATCGAGCCGGTGGTCGCCGTGCAGTCCGAACTCGGCGAGGCCATCAACCGGCATTACGGCGGCAAACACAGCGATGCGTTGTACGACGAACTGCTAAGCGCCGACTCGACAAAGAATGACGGTGTCCAGGTTGTCGAGAAGAAAGACGAGATAGAAGACATTGCGCATGCGCAGGCGGAAGCGCAGGACGCGCCGGTGATTCGCCTCGTGAACCTCATCCTCGTAAGTGCATTGGAGAATCGAGCGAGCGATATTCACATCGAGCCATACGAGCGCACCTTGCGCGTGCGCTACCGCGTGGACGGTATGCTCGAAGAACAGAAGTGCCCGCCGAAGTCCGTACAATCCGCGTTGATCTCGCGATTGAAAATTATGTCCGGGCTCGATATTGCGGAGCATCGCCTTCCGCAGGACGGACGCTTCCGCATCAAGTTTCGCGGACACGAAGTGGACTTTCGCGTATCCATTCTTCCGTGTTATCACGGCGAGAAAGTGGTTATGCGCGTGCTCGACAAGAGTTCACTGTCGCTCGATCTCGACACGCTGGGATTTGCGGATCAACCGATGGAGGCATTTCGGGAAGCGCTTGCGCTGCCGTTCGGCATGATCCTGCTGACTGGCCCCACGGGTAGCGGTAAAACGACCACGCTGTATAGCGCGCTGCACAAACTCAATGGTCCCGACACCAACATCATCACGGTTGAAGACCCGGTGGAATATGAACTGTTCGGCGTCAACCAGGTGCAGGTGCGATCGGAAATCGGGCTGACCTTCGCGGCGGGACTGCGCAGCATTCTGCGCCAGGACCCTGACGTGATCATGGTCGGTGAAATTCGAGACGAAGAGACCGCGGACATTGCAATCAAGGCAGCGCTCACTGGTCACCTGGTATTGAGCACCCTGCACACGAACGACGCGGCCAGCGTCTTCACACGACTCATCGACATGAACATGGAACCGTTCCTGGTCCAGTCTTCGGTTGGAATGGCCGCGGCGCAACGACTGCTGCGCCGTGTTTGCCCTGACTGTAAAGAGCCAATCAGCGTTCCAGAAGAAGTGCTGGAACGCATTCAATACCGCAACCGGCCCGGTGCGCCGCCACCCCGGTTCGTGCGCGGGCGCGGATGTTCGAAATGCAAGGACACCGGATACCGCGGACGTCTGGCGGTGATCGAAGCGATGACCAACTATCCTGATTTGCAGGAACTCATCATGACGCGCGCGCCTTCAGCGGAGATCAAGCGCGCCGCTATTCAATGCGGCATGTCTACCTTGCGCCAGAACGCCTTGCAGAAGGCGGCCGAGGGAATCACAACGATTGAAGAAGTGTTGCGCGTGTCCGCGGCGGACTAAGACCGGGAATTTCACTGCCGATAGCAGAAACTGCGACGAGACAAAGACAACGGCGGACTGGGGAGACCGACATGGCCGAAATAAGCATTCGCGAACTGTTGCAGAAGATGACCGAGCAAGGGGCGAGCGATCTTCATATTGCAGTCGGTACGCCGCCGGTCTTGCGCATCCACGGCCTTCTTGAGCCGATGAACGAGTATCCGAAACTTACGCCGGAAGACTCACAAGAGATCATCTACAGCGTAATGAACGAAGAGCAGATATCTTCGTTCGAAACAGAGCGGGAGCTCGATATGTCGTTCGGCATCGAAGGCATGAGCCGCTTTCGTCTGAACGTATATCGCGATCGCGGATCGGTCGTCGCGGCGTTTCGCTCGATACCGTTTGAGATTCGCTCCTGCGAGGAGCTTGGGCTGCCGAAAGTGGTGGCGGATTTTGCGTATCGCCCCCAGGGGCTTGTGCTGATTTGCGGGCCGACAGGTAGCGGTAAATCGACAACTTTGGCTTCGGTGCTGGACAAGATTAATCGCGAGCGGCCCGTGCACATCATTACCATTGAGGATCCGATCGAGTATCTTCATCAGCACAACGTGGCGACGATCAACCAGCGCGAAGTGAATGCGGACACGAAAACCTTCGCGGGAGCGCTGAAGCGCGTGTTGCGGCAGGACCCCGACGTAATTCTCATTGGTGAAATGCGCGATCAGGAAACGATTTCCGCCGCGATCACCGTTGCGGAAACGGGGCACCTTGCCTTCGCGACGCTGCACACGAATGATGCGCTTCAGACGATCAACCGCATCGTAGACGTGTTTCCCGCAAGCCAGCAAGACCAGGTGCGCACGCAGCTTTCCTTCGTGCTGGAGGGTATTTGCGTTCAGCAACTTATCCCCAGGGCCGATGGCATGGGCCGCGCGCTGGGCCTCGAAGTGATGCTTCCCAACACGGCGATTCGCTCGCTGATTCGCGAACAAAAACTGCAGCAGATCCCATCGATGATCGAAATCGGCACAGGGGAAGGCATGATGACGATGAACCAATCGCTCTTCCGATTGGTGAAGCGCAACGTCATCACGATGGACATGGCGTTCAAGCGCAGTTCCGATCCGGAAGGACTTCGCAGGCTGCTGGAAAAGGGATTGTGACACCACCGCCCCCCTCCCACGTCGCGCGCGGGGGCGTGGGCACATCCGGACCCTGGCAACGCGCGACAGGCGTCGTGCGGCTCGCGTTGCTATGCGTGGTCGCATTCGGGACCTATCTCATCCACGACTACGAAGAGGCCGAGCAGATCTATCTGTTCGGTTTCTACTGTTTTGGTTTCGCAAGCGCGATTGGACATCTCTTTGTTACGCAAACGCGCGTGGGCGGCGGGGCGCTGATCACTTGGGCGCAGGTACTTGTCGATTTCGGGGTAATCGCGGCCACGGTAAGCTTTACCGGCGGGGCGCAGAGTAATTTCTCCTTTCTGTTCGTGATAGCGATTCTGGAAGCGGGCGTACTGCTGGGCCTTGCGGAAGGCCTGCTAGTAGCCACGCTCGCCGCCGGGGTGATGGCGGTGTTGTTTGTGACAACGCCCGCGCCCGCATGGATGCAGGCAAATCGCAGCGCAGGATTTGAAGTATCCACCCTGACGGTCTGGTATGGGTTTCTTGTACAGACTCTGGCGTATTACCTGACGGCGGCAATCTCCGGATATTGGAACCAACAATTGCACAAGCTGCAACAGTTCCAGCGCGAGATCCTGGACAACATGAACAACGGCTTCATCATTTCCGACATGAGCGGAATCATCACGGTGATCAATAAAGCGGCGGAACGCATTCTGAACATCCGCGAAGAAGAAGCGCTTGGCAAACCCGTGCAGGAGATTCTGCGCGTCGCATCGGGCGAGCAGTGCCCGGTGATCACGGCACTCCGCTCGGATCGCGACTTCACGCGATATGAATACGTTGGGCTGGTGTTTCCCCATACGGCAAAGCTGCTCGGACTCAGCACGAGCAGGATCTTCGATTGGCGCAAGCGGACGACCGGAATCATCGCGTCATTCAGCGACTTGACCGAACTGGAACAGATGCGCGAGGAAGTAAAGCGACACGATAGGCTCGCGGTGACGGGGGAACTGGCAGCGGGCCTGGCCCACGAGATTCGCAATCCCGTGGCGGCGATACGCGGCGCCGTGGATGAACTGATGGACTGCCTCGACAAACCGGCCCTGGTAACGAAACTGGCAACGATCGCGATGCGCGAATCAGATCAGTTGAACGCGATTGTCTCCGACTTTCTCGATTTCGCACGCAAGCCGCGCGTGCGAAAGGAAATGTTCGATGTATGCGGTCTGGCGCGTGAGGTTTCCGAGGCAACGCAGCATAAGTATAGCCATGCGAAGGAACTGCGCATAGCAGTCACCCTTCCGGAGGGGGTATGCCCCGTTTCGGGTGATCGCACACAGGTGCGACAGGTCTTCGTGAATCTCGCGAAGAATGGCACGTTGCAGGTTACTGTCGCTCCGGGTCCAACATATGTGGAGATCCGGTTTGAAGACGAAGGCCCGGGCGTTGATCCCGACAAGGTTGCGCGTATTTTCGAGCCTTTTTATACTACCAAAGAACACGGCGTTGGAATGGGTCTCGCCATTTGCATGCGCATTATCACGGCGCATGACGGGACCATCCGCGCATCATCACGCGAAGGGGGCGGAACCAGCATGATTGTCAGATTGCCGCTCGTTCGCGCCGAGGAGTAACCCACCGTGCCCGTGCAACATCGCGTATTGGTAATCGACGATGAAGCTAGCATGCGCGAGCTGCTAGAGATCGTTCTCGGTAAAGACGGATATGCCGTCGTGACGTTGTCGAACATTACCGATGCCATCTCCCTGCTTTCCAAAGAAGCGTTTGACGTGGTGCTGACCGACCTGCGCATGGGCACGGAACGCAACGCGGGAATGCTGCTGCTTGAATGGATTACGGAGAACAGCCCGACGACACCGGCGATCATGATGACCGCGTACGGCAGCGTGGAGACGGCAATCGAGGCGATGAAGCGCGGTGCGGTCGATTACATCATGAAACCGTTCAAGAACGATGAAGTCCGATTGCAGGTGACGCGCGCGATCGAGCAGCGCAATCTGAAACGGGAAAACGTCGCACTGAAGAAAGACCAGGCCAGCCGGGGCAATCTCGACAACATTGTAGGCAAGAGTCGACCCGCGGAAGAGCTGCGTGAAATGGTGCGGCGTGTTTCCAACCTGCCCAGCACGGTGGCGATCTACGGCGAGAGCGGCACCGGCAAGGAGCTTGTCGCGCGCGGAATTCACACATTGAGCAGCCGCGCTTCGAAACCGTTCGTAGCGGTGAATTGCGGTGGCTTTCCGGAGAACCTGCTGGAAAGCGAATTGTTCGGCCACAAAAAAGGGTCGTTCACCGGCGCGTATGAAGATAAAGAAGGCTTGTTCGTCGTCGCGGACGGCGGGTCGCTATTCTTGGACGAAATCGGCGAGATGCCATTATCGCTTCAGGTGAAGCTGCTGCGCGTCCTCGACAACAACATTGTGTATCCCGTCGGCGGAACGCAGGGCATCCCGGTCGAGGTGCGCATCATCTCCGCAACGAACAAACGGCTGGACCAGATGGTGAAAGACGGGACCTTTCGCGAGGACCTATATTACCGGCTGAACGTAATACCGATTCAAGTGCCCGCGTTGCGCGAGCGCAAAGACGACATCCCGCTGCTCACGCGGGCGTTTGTGACGTCGCACGCAGCGAAGATGGGGCGCGGCACCGTGCAACTCGCGCCGGAAGTGGAAACGGCATTGCAGTCGTTTGCATGGCCCGGAAACGTGCGTGAGTTGATGAACGTGTTGGAGCGCGCGGTGGCCTTGTGCCACGGGGACCGAATCGAGATCACGGATTTGCCTTCGTATATCCGCGAACATGTGGGCGTACCGACCGGTGATTCCGCGGCGTTGCCCGCTTCCGGGTTCGACCTGGAGCAATATGTCGCCGACATCGAAACGAAACTGATCCAGCAGGCCCTGCAGAATTCCAAGTACTCCCAAAAACGCGCCGCGGACCTGCTGGGGTTGACGGCCCGCTCGCTACGATATCGATTGAAAAAATATGGCATGGAAAGCGACTAAGGGCGGAACCAAGCGAAAGTAGACTCCCCCACTCGCCTTTTGCTATTCTTTCGCAACCAACCTCTGAATAACTTTCATTATCGGTCGGGGCGTAGCGCAGCCCGGTTTAGCGCACTTGCCTGGGGGGCAAGGGGTCGCTGGTTCGAATCCAGTCGCCCCGACCATTTTTTATTTTAATGCGGGTCTTCTAGTGCCTGTGCTCTATGCACGAAGCTCGCAGGGGCAGGGTCACTCGCGCCTTGCCCTTCCGCCACACAACGTTGCTCTTAGAATTTCAGTCCGGTTTCAAGATACAGGTAGTCCGCATCGTCATTGCTTGTGCCGCCGCTGAATTCGAGACCATAGCGGTGAATGAAGTTACCGTCTTCCAAGCCGTCGCCCGTGAAGAGGTGTTCCCAGCCGGCCTTGAAAAACAGGTCTTCGGTGTATTGGTAGTTCACGAAGACGTGCACCGACGTACCTATGTCGTCGTCGGATTCTTCGGTCCAGAAACTAAGTGCGGGCGCAACGGGCACTTTGAATTGCCCCACGGTGATCGACTTCGGTGCATCGAATGTCTCGTCCACGCCGTACATGGCCACTTGCAGACCGGTGGTAATGGCTTCGCTAGGATGCGCGGTGAGACCTGCGCGCACCTGCCAGAAGTTCGACATGTCCTGTCCGATTTCCAGGATGAAGCTGTACGGTTTTCCGGGGAACAATCGATTGAACGAGACGCTGGAATCCGATCGGTAAAACGGATTCACCCAATCGATGAAACTCAGGTCGCGATTGTCTTCCCCCTCGAAATAAGCGCCGCCCAAATAGAAGCGCGGGTTCCACGCAACGTCCATCGTGTAGCCGACCTCGAGATCGCCGGCCCATGCGTCGAACTCGGCGTCATCATCGCCATAGAGGAACCCTGTTGGCTTGAAGCCGAAACCGGCGCGCCCGGCGTCGCCGAACTGATAGGCCAACTCAAGGTCATAGTCGAAACCGGAGGCACCGCCAAATAACCGCGCGCCAACTGTATGCATTGTTGTGGCATCGTAATCGTCAAGTTCGAAGAGGTCTTCCATCCATTCTATCGGGGCGACAAAATTGGTATCGTTGAGACTGACTGCGTCGCGAACAAGCATCCAGTACAAGGATGCCTGCAACCATTCCACGGCGGTGCAAGTTGCGTAGATGCCGTAGAAGTCGATATCGCCGTCCGCTTCCGCCGCGCCGGATTCATCCAGTTTCGTAAACCATGCATCAACATCGAGCGATTCCGTGGAATAAGTCGCGCGGATACCGTCAAACGAGCGGCCAATCAGGGCTGTTGCGATATCATCGACGAGCCAGCCTTTGCCCAGTTTCATTTCCTGCCTGCCAATGCGGAGCCGAAGCGGCAGGTCAAATGCCTCATCCAATTCGATGTATGCTTGATAAATTTCGACGTCATCGGACGATGCGGTTCGCGCATCCTCTCCCGTGATGTAGTTGGACCGAAAATCTCGCCCCCAGATCTCATACGACTCCAATTCGATGAAAGCTTTCACCTCATTGGTAAAGTCCGCGCTGACATTGAGTCGCGTGCGCTGCTCGACGAAGTCCAGGCTGTTTCCGCCTTCATCCCAGTCGTATCGGCTTACGATACCGAAGGGTCCGATCGGTCTTTTGGGCAGGTAGAAGTCCGGTATTCGGATTGCGCCGGGACCGTTGATGCCATTCTCGTAGACATTGCTCCAGTACCGGGCGCGCACGCGCACTTCACCGCCGACGTCCACGTTTTGTAAGTCCGCGAATGCGCTGACTGCGCCGAGGAGTATTAAACCAGCCCTCAATGTCGTTCTCATTGCGAATCTCCGCGTTATGTGAGTTCGAGTGCTTCGAATTATCACGACAGCGCCATTGCCGCGTTGGCATCGGCCTCGGCGTCCGATCCGATGCCCTTCAATCCGTATTTTTCCACGAGAATGTTCATGACATTCGGGGAAATGAAGGCCGGCAACGCGGGCCCCAGCGTAATGTTCTGCACCCCAAGGTACAGCAAGGTCAGCAATACGGCAACGGCTTTTTGCTCAAACCACGAAATTACGAGAGACAACGGCAGATCGTTGACACCGCAATTGAACGCCTTCGAGAGCGCGAGCGCGACCTGAATCGCGCCGTACGCGTCGTTGCATTGTCCCATGTCGAGAAAACGCGGGATTCCGTCGACAGTGCCGTATTCGTGATCGCGAATGCGGTATTTTCCGCAGCCCAAGGTCAGTATGAGCGATTCATTCGGAAGCGCCTGCGCATACTTGTCGAAATAATTTCTGCCAGGCTCCGCGCCATCGCAACCGCCGATGACAAAGAAACGTTTTATTTTCCCGGTCTTCACCGCGTCGATGACTTTGTCGGCGAGGCCGAGAATGACGCTGTGATGGAAACCGACCGTCGAAGTCTTCAGCGGCGTCGGGGTGAGAGGTCCGATTGCCAGCGCCTTCTCGATTACCTGCGAGAAGTCATTGGTCTTGATGCGCGTCGCGCCGGGGATGGCGGTGGCGCGGGTGGTAAAAAGTCTGTCGAGATAATTACTGCCCGCCCAGGGAATCAGGACGCAGTTTGTTGTTGCAACGACTGGTCCCTGGAACGCGCGAAACTCGACGCGCTGCTTTTGCCATGCGCCGCCGTAGTGGCCGGCAAGGTGCGGATATTTCTTCAGCCCGGGGTACATATGCGCGGGGAGCATTTCGCCGTGGGTATAGACTTTGACGCCCTTTCCGGCAGTTTGCTCCAGTATATCCTTCAGGTCCACCATATCGTGTCCTGTGACGAGGATTCCCGGCCCTTCCTGAATTCCTTCGACCACTTCCGTCGGCGCGGGTTGCCCGAACATCTCGACGTGACCGTGATCGAGCAGTTCCATTGTCTTGTAGTTCATGCGCCCGCACTCAAGCACGAGTTCGAGCAGGCTTTCCATATCGAAATTGACGTTGGTGACGGTGGCGAAGAGCGCTTCTTCGACGAAGGCATCGATTTCTTCGTCCGTCTTGCCGAGGCGGCGGGCATGGTGCTTATACGAACACATACCCTTGAGGCCATAGAGCAATATTTTTTGTAACGATTCCACATCCGGGTCTTTACCGCAGACACCGACATCGGTACAGGCGGTATGGTGTGCGGTTTGCTCACATTGATCGCAATGCATCAGCGACATGACAGAATCCCCTCTTATTTCGGTAATACCAGGTCTAAAGGCAACTGATCGGCCACCTTGCAGACGGCCGTATAAAACGCATTCTGCGACAGCGCCATGAGCGCGGCGCCATAGTGTTCGCAAAGCTCAATCGTTACCACGGGTCCGTAATTGATGGCCCCGGCCATATACGCAACGATGAACACAAGGCACTCAGGCCTGTTTGCATAGTGCGGGTGCACGTGCAGTTCACAGCGGCGCCGCCCCCCGAACCCCACAAACACGGGCTGCGCAAACTGGTGCGATTCGAGGCTTGCGTCGTCGAAGACCAGTGTGACGGGCCATTTCATGCAGTCGGGCTCGGCCAGAAAGCGTTTCAGGTTTTCGGCGGAAAGCGGCGCGCCAAGCGTTGCGATGCATCGCCCTGCTGCGTCA
>CALEZK010000485.1 GCA_937928585.1 uncultured bacterium
GACCTGCTGAAGGCGGGGTAGCGGAGTTCGGCCGCACCGTCACCGGGCCAATTCGCGTCGGTTTTCCTGGCAAGAACATCGTCGCGGGAATATCAACCTGACTGCCGTCCCGCGTCTCAATGGTCAGCACGTATTCTCCCGGCGGCAAAGAGTCGAATCGCGCGCGTCCCACGGAGTCGGTCTCGGTCTCCGCCGGCCACCACGGGCCGCGCGTTGGGTGACTCATCATCATCCCCACAAACTGGTTCGCCGCAACGCCGCCATCGCTCGTCATCACTTCAACTTCAAGCGTTGCCGCCGGTAGCATCATGATGCGCATTTCTTCCGCGGGCGGACCTTCCCCCGGCAACACATCGTAATAATTGTTCGCGAACAGCCGCTTCGCGGGATCCCACGCCCGCACATACAACCACTGGTTCGTCGGAATACTAAGCACCCCCGCGCCATCAGCCCCAGTGACTTCCCCCTGCGCAACTGGGGCATCAAATGCATTCGGACGCTTCGTCGCAATGGGTATCATGTTGGGAACTGGATTGCCTTCCATATCAACCACGACGATTCTCGCGAGGACGGTTTTGCTCGCACTGCCTGGGGCCTCCGGCGTCGGCATCGGCGCCGGAGCCGGTTCCGGCGTGGCGGCGACAGGTGGGGGAGCAGGCGTTTCGCTTGCTATTGGTTTAGCCGGTTCAACTGCAGGCGCTTCGTCTTTTGCGGGCGAACAACCGACTCCCGCGCCAATGAAACACAAGGCTGCAATGAAGTACGGAATCGCGTTGAGCTTTTTAATAAACGGCATCATTCGCATCTGCTGTTTCTCGCAGTCTTTCTTCTGTCTGCGGTTCGGCCGCAATCGGTGCGGCAAACTGTATCTCATACAACCGCTTGTAAATACTGTCCGATCGTTCCAACAGCTCGGCGTGCGTGCCCTCTTCCGCAACCTGGCCTTGATCGATCACCAAAATGCGGTCCGCGCGCTGTATCGTCGAAAGCCGGTGCGCGATTACTATCGTCGTCCGCCCAACCACAAATTCTTCGATCGCTTCCTGTATAGCCCGTTCACTCTCCGAGTCCAAGCTGGATGTGGCTTCATCCAATACAAGTATCGACGGATCCTTAATCAGCGCGCGCGCAATTGCGAGCCGCTGGCGTTGTCCGCCGGATAACGACCCGCCGGACTCGCCAATGGGCGTGTCGTATTTGCGATACAGTTTCTCCACAAATGCATCCGCGTGCGCGGCCTTCAATGCCTCTTTGATCCGTTCGTCGGAATAACTGCTGTTGCCCGCCGAGATGTTCTCTCGCACCGACGCGTTGAAGAGTATCGTGTCCTGCGTAACGATGCTGATTTGACCGCGCAAGCTCGCCTGCGTAGCCTTGCGAATGTCCTCCCCGTCTATGCGAATCGCCCCGCCGGTCACATCGTAGAAGCGGGGGAGAAGCTTCACCAGTGTGCTCTTGCCGGCGCCGCTGAATCCCACAATCGCAACCATTTCGCCTTTCTTGACCTGAAAAGAAATCCCCTGAAGGACCTCTGTTCGGCCATCATAGGAAAAATGCACGGAGTCAAAATCTATCGCCTCTTGCAGCGGCGGAAGTACAACTGCGTCTGGCGCATCAACGATAGTCGGCTTGATGTCGATAAACTCAAACACCCGTTCCGCGCTCGCCACGCTCGTTTGCACCGCGTTGTTCACCGCTGTCAGTTTTCGTACCGGATCCATCAATCCAAACAGTGCCGCATACAATTGCATCAGGTCGCCAACAGGGAAATTGTGCTCAAGCACTTGCCGTGCACTCACAAAAATAAACACCACAAATCCCAGCGTCATCACAAATTCGGTCATCGGGCCAATCGCGGCGTCCGCCCGCATCATCTTCAATCCCTGACGCTTGAGCTTTGCGTATTCCACCTTCACCAGCCCGCGCACAAAGTCTTCCATCAGAAAGCCCTTGATGATGCTGATCCCCGACACGCTCTCTTTCGCGACGGTCTGCAATCCCGCAATTCGCTCCAGGGTGCGCCGCATGCTTTTCCGAATCTTCTGACCAATCTTGTACATAATGAGCGCAACCGGTGGCAGCACCAGCACCCCAATCATCGTGAGCATGGGAGAAATCGAAAACGCGATAATCAGGAAAATGATCGCTTTGAATGGTTCACGGAACAGTTTCATGAAGACCGCGGTAAGCCCGCGTCCCGCGGTAAAGCAGTCGTTGGTCATGCGGGAAATAATCTCGCCGGACGTATGCTGCTCAAAAAAACGTATGGGCAGTCGAATGATGTTATCGTACATCTCGACGCCCAGCCGCACCGTAATGAACGTCGCAATCGAAGCGCACAGGTATTCCTGGAGAAAACGCGCAATCCCGCTGATCGCGGACAAGACGATGATGAACCCGCAAAGCCAAACCATGGCTTCCATCTGGTTCTCGCGCCAATCCGCGACGGTGCTGGCAATCTGGGCGTTGAGCGATACCCCCGCGTCGCGAATAAAGTCTGGCTTGTCCCCCGTCAGGTCGGTAACTTTCGCCTGCAGCGATGCCAGTTCCGCCGATACGGTCTCCTGATCTTCAAAAACGAACTTGACGACGTTTCCCGCGCCCACAATGATCGCGCCAAAGGATACCGCCACAAAAAACGCAAAAACTATCGACAGCGCCAGCCGGAGCTTGTAATCGAATACATACCCCATGAGGCGCTTGTATAC
>CALEZK010000486.1 GCA_937928585.1 uncultured bacterium
CCCAAGTGATGTCTTTTTTGGATCCCGCTTTCCACTTTTCGCCACCATTCGGTGTGAGGAGTTCAAACGATCCGACTACGGCTTCTGGAATGACAAAGGATATATACGTCGGATCACTCTGAAGCGTTGGACATCCACTCGTCTCGGTTATGATTACGGTGTATTCACCGGGAGCGGCTGAACCAAAGAAAAAATTGCCTTGGGGAAAGCCGATATACGTAGTGATGGTCGTGTCGTTCTTCTGATTATTGACGGTGTAGGTCCCGGCGCAGCCTTCGGCATTGCCAATGGTGATTGTAAAGCTCGCGTTGTCGACAAAGTCTGGATCGGTGCTGGGGAGCGTAGCGGGCGTTATGCTCACAGACACTGAAATGGCGGGGGCGTCGCCATCCGGAACGACGATTTCCAATGAGGTGAATCCTTGATCGGGATTACAGGGATCATGGGGCGTAACCTCGACGGTGTACTGGCCGGGATTTGCATTTTCAAATAGAAATCCATTCCCCGCGGGAAAGCCTTCGTAGATGGTCGGCTTCACGCGCGACGGCCCTGTGACGGCACTGAACGGCGCGCTTACCACTCTAAGATCAAACGTCGAGCCACACTCAGAGTTGTCGACGATGTTCACGACGAAGTAGCCGTTGGGCGTGTAGCCGCCGGCATTTTCTGGAAGCGTAGGGGCTGAGGCGAAGGTTGTAATGCTGTATGTCTCCGAATTGCCTTTCGCCAGGCTTTCCTCAGAGACGGCGTCGGGATGACCCGAAAGTGGGCCATACACGACTCCAGTTTCTCCCTGCGCGTGCACACCGGTCGCAACTGCAAGCAACATCAATGTCAGCCGTAACGTGGAACGCAATACATTCTTCATTGGAATTCTCCTGTGTGGGCGGTCGGTGTGCGCCCGCGATTTACACAAAAAGATCGCACACGGTAAAACGCGTGTAGAAACCCCTGTTGGGTTGCAGTATGCACTCTCGCTCGAGAACCGTCAACGAGCGCCTACCGAAAAGCGCGTAGCGTGCATTGAAGGCAGTCGTATTAGCGGTTTCTGCAAGGATGCATGAGAAAGACGACGAGTGTGTGCCGAAGGCTTGGGAAGTTCGGGTCATGCATCATAATGTAATCAAATGTGATAACTGATTGTGCAAGAACGAATAGCTTCAGTTGTTTGTCCCACCCGTGTGGTTCTGGTGGAATATTTTGTAAGTGGCTTATTTCAAAATAACTTGAAGCGTATACACGCGCATTGGCACGACGCTTGTATCTATTGGAGCATGGCCGCCACGAGGCGAGCCGGTAACAAGGAGTAGCAAACGATGGTCAAGCAGAGCGTACACCTGGTAGCGACGATGGGACTTCTCTTCTTCGCGAGTACCGCTGGCGCGCTGACGGCCCCGCTTGGCTTCTCCGGTGTTCAGGTAAGCGCGATTAGCATCACCCCTGAACCCGCTTCCATGTTAATGCTGGGCATGGGTTTGGCCGCGTTTATGGTTCGTCGCCTAGTCGCGGTTCGCGTGGAAAAATAGAGTTCCTCCTCCAAAGCTCTTGATAGCGAGACCCTGAAAACAAGTGCGCGAGCCCTGGCGGGACACCAGGCTCGCGCACTTGCAATTTTGCCGAATCGCGAGGGCCTGCAAAATTGTCCGAGATGGCTTGATTCTCGTGAATGCTAACTAATTAGTCTCTTTTGACAACTTATTTTCCAGCCGAGACAAGTTCCCGCCGCACTATCTTGCTTGATTGTGGTCGCTCAGCGATCTTGGCGCCTTGCGGTCAGGCAGTCAGAAAAAGCTGGCACTCAAACGCGCAATCTGCTACTATGATGCCAAATTGGCATTCAATTCGAATGTTTTTGGCATTAGTTCGAGATGCAAACGTGCCAATTGGACAAAGCGCCTCAAAGCACCGATTCTGGTAATTCTGTGTAAAATATTGTAATATAATTGTTTACGACTCAAACTCAATTTCGGCATTGCGATTGCTTTGTTACTGTGTGTTCCGGGCGAATATACTGCATGCGGGCAGCATTTTTTGACTCTGGGCATGTCAAAATGGCGCAAGCCAAAAACTGAACCGTGAAATACTGGGCAAACAGCCCAAGACTAAGACAAGGAGGAGAAGTTCCATGAAAGTACGTCCCTTGGCAGATCGTATCCTCGTCAAGCGCGAGGAAGCAGGTGAGACGGTTCGCGGCGGAATCATTATTCCGGATACCGCGAAAGAGAAGCCACAGGAAGGCAAGGTTGTTGCCGTTGGTCCGGGCCGGGTTGATGAAGACGGAAAGCGCATTCCCCTGGAAGTGAAGAAGGGCGACCGCATTCTGATGGGCAAGTACTCAGGCACGGAAGTGAAGATCGACGGTGATGAGCACATCATCATGCGCGAAGACGACGTGCTGGCAATTATCGAATCCTAAGCCGGATTTTAACTGAACATCCAACCGTCCGCCGCGATGGCGCGCGGTTGAGGAGAGGAGATTATGAGCGCTAAGCAAATAGAATTCGGCGAAGATGCACGCCGCCGCGTGCTCGCCGGTGTGGTGAAACTGAGCCGTGCCGTAAAGGCGACGCTTGGTCCGAAGGGCCGCAACGTTGTATTGGACAAGAAGTGGGGCGCGCCCACGGTGACCAAGGACGGCGTGACGGTTGCCAAGGAAATCGAACTTGAAGACAAGTACGAGAACATGGGCGCGCAGATGGTGAAGGAAGTCGCATCGAAGACTTCCGACGTTGCCGGTGACGGCACGACCACGGCGACTGTGTTGGCGGAAGCGATTTTCCGTGAAGGCCTGCGCAACATTACCGCGGGTGCGAACCCGATGTCGGTGAAGCGCGGAATCGACAAGGCAGTCGACGTGATCGTCGAAGCGCTGGCGAAGATGAGCAAGAAGGTGAAGGACGACAACGAAGTCATTCGCCAGGTTGCGACCATCTCCGCGAACAGCGACGCGGAGATCGGCAAGATCATCGCGGAAGCGATGCAGAAAGTCGGCAACGACGGCACGATCACGGTGGAAGAAGCGAAAGGCATCGAGACGACGCTCGAAGTCGTCGAGGGTATGCAATTCGACAAGGGCTATCTGTCACCGTATTTCGTGACGGACAATGAGTCGATGGAAGCGGTGCTTGAGAACGCGTACATCCTGATCAACGAGAAGAAGATCTCGTCGTTGAAGGACCTGTTGCCGTTGTTGGAGCAGATCGCGAAGAGCGGCAAGCCGCTGCTTATCATTGCGGAAGACGTGGAAGGCGAAGCGTTGGCGACCTTGGTCGTGAACAAGATTCGCGGCACGTTCCAGGCATGCGCAGTGAAGGCGCCGGGCTTTGGCGACCGCCGCAAGGCCATGTTGCAGGACATCGCCGTGTTGACCGGCGGGCTCGCAATCACCGAAGACCTTGGCCGCACGCTCGAGAGCATCACGCTGGCCGACCTTGGCCGCGCGAAGCGCGTTGTTGTTGATAAGGACAATGCGACGATTGTCGAAGGCGCGGGTTCCAGCTCGGAGATCATGGGCCGCATCAATCTTATCCGCCGTCAGATCGAAGAAACGACGTCCGACTACGATCGCGAGAAGTTGCAGGAACGTCTTGCAAAGCTCGCCGGTGGTGTCGCTGTTGTGAACGTCGGCGCCGCGACCGAGATCGAAATGAAAGAAAAGAAGGCACGCGTGGAAGATGCATTGCATGCGACTCGCGCCGCAGTCGAAGAAGGTATCGTTCCCGGTGGCGGCACGGCGTTGCTTCGCTGCCAGGACGCGATTGACAAGATTAGCCTCACCGGCGACGAGTTGGTGGGTGCGCGCATCGTATATCGCGCGCTGGAAGAACCGCTGCGCCAGCTCGCGTCCAACGCGGGCGACGAAGGCGCGATGGTAGTCCAGAACGTGAAGTCGAAGAAGGGCAATGTTGGGTACAACGCAGACAGCGGCGAGTACGAAGACATGCTTAAGGCCGGCGTCATTGACCCGACCAAGGTGACGCGTACCGCGCTTCAGAACGCGGCAAGCGTTGCGGGCCTTCTACTCACGACTGAAGTGCTCATCGCCGAAATGCCGGAAGACAAACCGGCCGCAGGCGGCGACCCGCACGGCGGTGGCATGGGCGGCATGGGCGGCGGCGGAATGTACTAAGCCGTTTCCGAAAACGTTCGAATCTAGGCGGCCCTGGACGAAAGTCCGGGGCCGCTTTGCATTCCGTGTACCTTCTTAGCCCATTCGACAGTGTTGATCTGGAAGTTCCCCGTTGTCATTGCAAAACGTCAACGAAGTTGTGGACTGGCACGGCTTTAATGTCCGGGGAGATTGCAGTCCAAGCGCTTTGGCTTTTCGAAGCGGCGTGAACAACGTAAGTCGCAATGCGATGGTTCTTAATGTTTGCCCTTAGGCGCACAACCGATGCAACGTGTGCAGGAACGGGCGTGGCTGTGGCCCTGGCTTCGATGAGCGTCAGGCGCCGTTCAGGACCGGGAATGATGAAATCGACTTCCAAACCGTCCACGATTGATTTGCAGTTTTAGGATCTCGCTCGCAACCATGCCTTCGAAGATTGGCCCGAGAAAAATAGACTTGCGAAGCGCGGCCAACGAGTCGATGCCGAGCAAGTGGCAATCGAGACCTGAATCGACAAAGTACATTTGGGCGATTTTACCAGGCGCTTGCCGAAGTTCTCATAGAACGGCGGAACCAAAATGATCTGCCCTGTGACTTCTAGAATACTCAGCCATTGCGAAATCGTCGGCACGCTCACGCCGAGCGGCGCAGCGATGTCCGAGCGGTTCAGTACTTGTTCACACCGGCTGGCGACTGGAGCGAGAAATCGCCGGAACTGCGAGAGATCACGAATGGACGCGACTGCGCGAACATCACGCTCCAAATAAGTCTGAACGTACGAGCGAAACTGCAGTTCTCTTGTGGATGGCCGGAAAACTTCGAGCGGCCTTGGCCAGGCTGCTTTCGATGTCACGCCGAATGTAGCGCATGTGGAAAGTTTAAAGTATAACTTCAAAATTGTCAGGATCGGGAAGCGCCGTTTTCAAGCTTCCGCACTCAAGAAAGCTATTTCCTGCCGTTCCGGTCGATTGCGCGTTTCAGTGGCGGGCGGACGCGATGGTGATAGGGGTCGTCGGTCTCAAACTCGCTGTGGTACAGCTCGATAAGTCGGAGCAAGGCATGCTCGGCGACGGAGGACTCAAGTCCATCGCCTGCAAAGCGCTCACGGTCGAGGATTGTCCTGAGGCGAAGGATTTCCCAGCGCCAGCTACTCCGCGCCCATTCCGGCAATTCTGCGTCAACCAACGAAGCCAACTCCGCCGCGCGCAAGACATCGGCCGTGTCGACGGGAAGTTTTTGATATGTGTTGGAAGATGTGCGCTCCAGCAGATCGATAATTGTCAGAACTGATGCGACGGAATCGGAATCCGTAAGTCCGAATTCGTATGCGACGTATTCCTTGAGCGTGGCGCGTGCGGTCTTATCGCGGTCCCAGTAGAACTGAAGCACAATCGCCTTGTGCATGTCCTCGTAAATGCCTTCACTATAGGGAAACCCACCCTCGACCACATTCGAGACCTGATCCCAGAGTCGTTGATACCGTGCGGGCAGCACGTTCGCGCCGTAGCCGCCCCAAGGCCAATTGCCCCACATGCTGATCTCAGGGAAGTTGAGCAGTGGCAGTTTCCCCGGCACGCCAACGTCCAGCGGATAGCGCGGATAGTCTTCGTGCGCATCTGCGAGTATATAGTCGAGCCAAGAGCCGTCATTCGCGACGTATTCAGTCAAGCCTTGCCACTCGCCCTCAGGCGGCGTATCAAACATCCATGTACTGAGGACAGACTTCATGGCGGGGAAGTACTTTCGTCCCAGCTCGACCTGATCCCGTGAAAGTCTTAGATAAGCGTTGCTTCCCCACGGCGCACATTGTTCGCACGCGCACCCACCCTCGTCATATGGCCAAAGCACGAGAATATCCAAGCCTACGTCGGCAAGTTCTTCATACAACTGACGCGTGTTATCCATGATGTACGCGTGGCCTTCGGCAATGCTCGGGCAAATGGGATGTCCGCTGTTGCCGCGCCGTTTCAGCGGGTCGGGCAGCGGTGTCGCGCGAATTTCCTTCGGCGCATTGATGAAGAACGCGTTGTTCAGGCCCGTGGCAAATTGAAGTCCGAGTTCATTTGCCGAACGCGCATACTGACGAAGGAGATTCATTGCAGGCGGAGCCTGTGGATCGTCCCAACCCTGCAGGTTTATAAACGGAAAGATCACCATGACCGCATTCGCGCCCCAAAGCGCGAGGTCTTCCATGTAGCGCGCGATCTCCGGCGCGGACGCCTGGTGATACCAATTGTGAAAGTGGGAGGCGAAATACATGCCGCGCACGGTGCCGCGCGGCATATCGGTTCCGCGCCAGGCGGACACGCGAAACGCTGGACCATCGTACTCGCTGCTTCGCAGCAGTCTGCCCGCGCCATAGAGCAAACCGCGCGGCGAACCCGCCGCTATGCGCAACGCCTTTCCGGAATCCTCGAAGCGAAACGATTCCTCCGGCAATTGTGAATCCAGCGTCAGAATGATGTCCGGATTCGCGGCGGTCGCAATTACGCTTGTTGCGCACCGGTGCTCGATGCGATCTTTAAGAATAGTAAACGTACGTGCAACGAGCGCGTCGTTCGGCGTGTCGAGTTGAATGCGGAGGGTACGGCCGCCTGGCGAACCTGAAGTCGCGCACCCCTGCAACGCCGCGGCGGAAATGGCCGTAGCGGAAGTTCTCAGAAATTGCCGTCGGTTATGCGCGTGCACGGTCATGACG
>CALEZK010000487.1 GCA_937928585.1 uncultured bacterium
AGGATTATGTTGACGCGCTGATGGGGAGCCCGGCTTTTGGGCACGAGGGGGATTGAATGCAGAAGGTAGATTTGTTGGTGATCGGTTCGGGGCCCGCCGGTCAGCGCGCCGCCATACAGGGGGTCAAGCTCGGCAAGCGCGTTGTTGTCGTTGAAAAACGGAGTGTCGTCGGCGGGGTGTGCACGAACTTCGGCACGATACCCAGCAAGACCTTGCGCGAAGCGATACTGCATCTTTCAGGGTACCGGCATCGCAACGTGTACGGGCGCAGCTACGGCGCCAAGCGGCGCGTGACGTTTGGCGAACTGCGCACCCACATCAATATCGTGATCCAACATGAGGTCGAGGTGGCCCGCGATCGCATGATGCGTACCGGCGTTGAAATCATTCCCGGAACGGCTTGCTTCGAAACTCCGAACATCATTCGCGTCTCGCACGAGGATAGCATCACCTCGATAGAAGCGGAAAAGGTAATTATCGCCGCCGGCACGATTCCTTATCGTGCGGAACGTGTGCCTTTCAACGGTCGCAACATCATCGACACGGATCGCCTCTTCGAATCCGACTTCGACCTCCAAACCTTGCCCAAGAGCATGCTCGTTGTGGGCGCAGGCGTCATTGGGACCGAGTATGCGTGCATGTTCGCGACAATCGGCGTCGACACGCGCCTGCTGGACCGGCGAACGGAGCTATTCCGGTTCGTTGACCCCGAGATCTGCGAGGCGCTGACCTACCACATGCGAAGCGAACGCATCACGCTGTATCTCGGTAAGGATTTCAAGGAGATGCGTGAAGATTCCCAAGGCAAGGTCGTCACAACGCTCAGCAACGGTCGCGAGATCAAAACAGACATGATGCTGTTTGCATCGGGTCGATCCGGTGCAATCGCGGATCTGAATCTCGACGCGGCAGGCGTAAAGACAACTTCCCGCGGCCTGATCGAAGTGAACGAGAATCTGCAGACTAACGTGGCCCACATCTACGCCGCCGGCGACATCATCGGCTTCCCAGCCTTGGCATCAACATCAATGGAACAGGGCCGTCAGGCCGCTTGCAGGGCATTTGGCGTGCCGTTCAAGGTCGAAGAACAGCTGTTACCCTATGGCATCTATACGATCCCTGAGATATCGATGGTAGGCAAGACGGAGCGCGAGCTCATGGACGAGGAAGTCCCGTATGAAATAGGGATTGCGCGATACAGGGAAGTCTCCAAAGGCAAGATCATGGGCGATGAACACGGCATGTTGAAGCTCGTGTTTCACCAAAAAACGGGACGCCTCCTGGGCGTGCATATCATTGGCGACGGCGCTTCCGAACTCGTGCATATTGGCCAGGCCGTAATGGGCTACGGTGGCTCAATCAGCTATTTCGTCGACACTGTTTTCAACTACCCAACACTTGCGGAAGCGTATAAGATCGCGGCGTTGAACGGATTGAAACGCGTCGGCGCAACCGCCTTGTCTGAAGGCGAGTTTGAAGGCCCAAAAACCTTGAGCGCGGAAGAAGTCTGGGTCGACGAAGGTACTCCGCCAGACACGCCAAACGCGTCGTAACGCGCATCGCCCCCCGCCGATATGCGATACTCTGTCATCTATGATCTCGCTGGCGGGAAAAACGGTCCTTATCACGGGCGCGGCGAAACGCTTGGGCGCGGCGATGGCGAAGGCTTGTGCTGCGGAAGGCGCGAACATCGTCGTCCATTATGCCTCTTCGCGCGTAGAAGCGGAATCGCTCGCGCATGCGCTTGCACGAACCGGCGTGAATGCATGGACCGTGCAGGGCGACTTTTTCAAGCCGGCAAACGCGCAATCCATCTTCGATAGCGCACTCAGGGCGGCATCGCGCGTCGACTTCCTGATAAACAATGCGTCGATTTTTCCCGAGTCAACATTTGCAGACGTTGATGCAACCGACGTGCATACCAATGTTGATCTGCACGCGCTCTCCCCCATGTACCTTGCCAGGGCGCTCCAGGGAAGTGGCGCAAGGGGCGCGGTGATAAACATGCTGGATTGCAAAATAGCCGATTATGATCGCACGCACCTCGCTTATCACTTGAGCAAGCGCATGTTGCACGCGCTCACACGTATCATGGCCGTCGAACTTGCGCCACAGATTCGCGTGAATGGCATTGCGCCGGGCCTGGTCCTTCCTCCGGAAGGTAAAGACGAAAACTACCTCGCCGAGTTGGCCCACTCCAACCCGCTGAATACTTACGGCAATGCGGAAGATATCGCCGCCGCGGCGCTGTTTCTCCTGAAAAGCGACTTTGTAACAGGCGAAATTGTTTATGTCGATGGCGGCAGGAACCTTCGGGGGAACATGTACGGTGGCTAAGTCATATGATCGGATCTCTATCAGCGACCTCACATGTCGCTGCATCGTTGGCATCAACCCTGATGAGCGCCTGAACAAACAGGATGTCATCCTCAACATTGTGCTCGAAGCAGACCTGCATGCGGCATGTGAAAGCGACCGAATCGAGGACACGATCGACTACAAATCGATAAAGCTCGCCGTGCTCGCCCTCGTCGAGAATTCTTCCTTCTTTCTGATTGAACGCCTTGCGCAACGTATCGCGGAAACCTGTTTTCTCGATCCCAGAGTCAAGATAGCGCACGTCTCGGTGGACAAGCCAGGCGCGCTTCGCTTCGCGCGCAGCGTCTCGGTGTCCATAACGCGCACCCGCGACGGTCATGCGTGATTCGGCGGTGACATCAGAAGCACTGATTGCCATCGGCTCAAACATTACGCCGGAAACGAACATACCCAAGGCGCTCCGGTACCTCTCGGACGCCGTCCAGGTGCGGCGCGTTTCCCTTTTTTACTGGTCCGAGCCAATTGGTTTGCAGAATCAAGCGAGATTCTTGAACGGTGCCTGCCTCATCGCTACTGAACTTGGGCCGCGCGAACTAAAGTTCGACGTGCTACGCTTGATCGAATCGGATCTGGGACGCACGCGGTCCGCCGACAAGTATGCGCCACGAGAGATTGATCTGGACATAGCACTGTTCGGGAATATTTCCATGAGCGAACCGGGTTTAACGATTCCCGACCCTGAAATTGAAGTGCGTCCGTTCTTGGCGGTTCCACTAGCTGAGATCGCGCCTGACTGGCAGGTTTCGAGCCTGGGAAGGACGCTGGGGGAAATCGCCGGTGCAATGTCATTAGACAACTTGTCCGTCGCCGATCAGGTAACCAAAGAGCTGAAGAAGGAGTTCCCAGGGTGAATCTGCAACGTGTCGAAGAATTGGTGCGCGAACTCATCATCGAGATCGGCGAAGACCCCGAGCGCGAAGGACTCCAAAAGACGCCGCAACGGGTGGCGCAAGCCTACGAATATCTCACCTCGGGCTATCGGACCGACCTCGCGGATGTGATAAACAACGCGGTCTTCGAGGCCCACGCGAATAACATGATCATATCCCGCGATATCGAGCTGTACAGTCTCTGCGAACACCATATTCTCCCCTTCTTCGGCGTGTGCCACATCGGCTATGTCGCGCGCGACAAGGTGGTGGGCCTCAGCAAGCTGTCGCGCATCGTCGATTACTACGCGCGCCGACTCCAGATTCAGGAGCGTCTAACGCAGCAGATCGCCCAGGAAATCATGGACGTGACCGGCGCGGAAGGCGTTGGCGTAGTAATCGAAGCACGGCACATGTGCATGATGATGCGCGGCGTGGAAAAACAGCATTCGATCATGACGACCTCCTCCGTTCTCGGTAGTTTCTTACGCGAAGACGCTACCCGCACGGAATTCCTTCACCTTATTGGACGCTCGCCAAAGTTCGTGCAGGGCCTGTAGACCCTCCTGGTACACACAGGCACGCTCCTGCGAACAACATATTCCTGATCAAAGCGGCGCGCACGGCAAGCCAGAGGTTGCTTCACCGCGCGCGCGTACAGGGCACTAGCCCGCATTTCTCACCACATCAAACTTTCATGGTTCAGTTTGATGAACATCAAGCGGTGAGAAATGCTTACGAGAAAACCCAGAGGTTCACTGGTGAGGATTTTTCACACGCACAATGTGTAGTTAGGAACTACTCATTGAGCCCTCATAAACTGCTGTCTTCTCTTTGGTTATCGGATTCATGGTATGTGCGTGTGAAAAATCCGGGCTAGATGCGTTCAATCTAGTGGTGAGGGCTCTATTTAGTTCGTTCGCACGCCGGGGCGCAAACGCGCATCAATTGTCTTGCCCACGCCGCCTTCGGGCGTCTTGCCAGACTTTGCGAACTCTTCGGATTCATTCATCACAAGAACCCACAGTGAGTCCTTCGTGTCATCGCCGATTAAGTGAAAGGGCTGCTTTTCGTTGTACTCCGCGGTCCAGACCTTCCGCACTTCCGCCCAGAATGGCGCGGTCTTCTTCCAGTAGTCATAGGCCGCGGCCAGACTGCCCTGCGCGATGCGATCATATGTATTGATTCCCGTTTCGCGCGCGACTACTTCCTTGGTGTTATCGCGCAAACGCAGCTTGTAGTTGTCCTGCTCGTGTATCCACCCGTCTTCTGTGATGCTGTGACGATTCCGGCCCACCAGCACATCGTAGTCGTTGCGTTGCGTGTGCTCGCGGCGAGGAAGCGGGCGCCAGGTCTCGTTGGAGTCCCAATACGAGTAGTCCGCAATGTGCGACCACTTGCCGTATCCTTCGTAGCGCGGGCTGTCATCAACCATATACACGGTCTGCGTCCAGGTACCGCGGACTTCATCTTGGGTCAATACCTGCGGCTCCCACGAGAGATGTCCGCGAAACTGATGTATCACGTTGTCTTCATATTCCCAGTCCTGCCGCCAGTGTTTAATGACCTGGCCACCACCTACAATCAAGAGGTGCTGCAGGCTGATGAAGTCACCACGATCCTCAACCAGCACCACGGCCTCTTTTGCGTCGGTGTCGTCGTCTTTACTGGCTGGCGCATTGGGGTCAAACCGAAGTGTTTCGTGAAAGTCGAACGTGACCTCGTAGTCGCCTGCCATCGCAAGTATCGCCTTGCGATCCTGCTCAAACGATGCAGGCCGCTCCACAACCGTTTTTACCTTCGGTTTAGCCGCCTCCGCCCGCGCGGCGTGATGCGCGCAACCTGAGAGGGAAATCGCCGCCGACAGCGCCATCATCGCTGTCACTACTTTCGCGTTCCTCATGTTCATCAGTCTCCAAATCAAACCTAGTGTGAAGATATTTCGCCAAACACCCGCGCAATATCGCTCAACACGGGCGACTTATCGCCAAATCGAACGAATTCAACATGCCCGTCCATATAGAGTACGTTCGAACCGCCCGGAATATGGTTGAATTCATTGATGAACGTGCTAAGCCGGTCTGTCATCGTCCACACCGTGCTTTGCGAACCCGACGATCGCGTCGGATCGTTGATGTCGGTGATCAGGAAACGCTCGACACCCTCCTTCAGCCGGTACACAGTGTCACTTCCCGCATTACCCAAGCCCGCGCCGTAGCTGGAAAGATCGAGGTCCCTGCCGACAACACCCCCAAAGAATCCACCTATCGCGTCGGACATGGTGTAGATGAGTTGAGCAGGGCCGCTCCCACTTGCGCCGGTCACCAAATCGGAAATCGGCGCTTGAGGCGACGTGGATACGATTTGATCCAGGACATAGCCCGTATAGTAATAGGCCTCATCCATCAACGGCATACCGCGATTCTCCGTCCACTTGTTAAACGACGGCCCAGGCTTGTTCTCGAAGCAAACGAGGTAGATTTCAGAATCGCCATTGTTCGGATTGCTGATGTCATCCACCGACACCGATTTCGAGGACGGGCATACCGCAAGCGCGCCATCCGTCAGGTATTCCGGATAGATGGAGCTAACTTGAGGATTCAGCCAGTGTGTTGGCGCGCCCACGAACGGCGCTGCGGGAAACATCGTGGCGCCGGTATCGCAGTTCGTGATTTTCTCCCAGGAAGTCTGCATGCGAGGGAGCACCTCGCCTCTGGACTCCCCGGCATACATCTTGTAGATGATGCCCCACTGCTTGAGGTTATTCTGACAACTCGCTCGCCGCGCTGCCTCTCTCGCGCGCGCCAAAGCGGGTAGAAGAATCGCCGCAAGAATGCCTATAATGGCAATGACAACGAGCAGTTCGATGAGTGTGAATCCACCTGAAGGATATCGTCTCTTCATTTCGTGTTTCCCATGCCAGTCTGAGTGCCTCACCACCGGCCAGTCGCCAAACTTTTCCGGCGGCGGGGTGCTCAGACCCGGCTCTTGTTTTTTGGACACTGAATCAAGTTACGCGCATGATGCTCAACGCAAACGACATAAAGGCAACCTGTCCAGCGCTTCCATTGCATATCACAGATTAAGCACAATATATATTTAAATTGCATAGCAATCTCTTATAGGCCAAATAATACATGTGATTAGCATATAGATCAATATTTTTCTTCACAGTTGTATCTAGTTTTACTGCAAAGAGTTAGCTTGTGTTGAATTCAAAATGATGTCAACTTGATATATTTTATCTTGTATGTCATAATTAAAATAATGTTCTTTGGAGGTATTCGGTTAAATGTCTGAGCAGACCAATGCTGGTGCGGACTCCCCTAAGCTGTCCGCCGTGGAAGGGATTAAGAAGGCGAGCCATGGCTTGTACGGCGATCTGGTGAAGGAGATCGGCGATGCTAATCCATTTCTGAGCGACGACTCAATTCAGCTCATCAAACACCACGGCTCCTACCAGCAGGACAATCGCGACACCCGCACGGCGCGGAAGAAGCAAGGCCTGGACTGGGAATACAGCTTCATGATCCGCACCAAATTTCCGGGCGGCGCGATCAGCGCCGAGCAGTACCTCCTGTGCGACGACCTCTGCGGAAAATATGGCCAGAACGACATGCGCATTACCTCCCGCCAGGACTTCCAGTTTCATGGCGTTGTGAAAGGCAATTTGCGCCCACTCATTCACGACCTGAACAAGTTCGCGCAAATCACAACATTTGGTGGCTGCGGCGACGTCGTGCGAAATACGATGGCCGCTCCCGTCGCGGATATCGATCAGCGATATGCAAAGAGTGGCGCCGATTTGCTCGAACTCTCGCGCAAAGTCAGCGAACATTTCATGCCGAAAACGAAGTCCTACTACGACCTTTGGATCGACGACGAAAAAGTTGTTGTCAAAGAAGACGGCACGTTTGAGATTGGCACAATAAGCGAACCCGTGGAAGACCCCATTTACGGTACCGTCTATCTTCCGCGCAAGTTCAAAATTGGCATAGCAGCGGACTTCGACAATTCCGTCGACGTGTACACACAAGACATCGGCGTCATTGCGGTCACTGAAAACGGAGCCATTGTTGGCTATGAAGTGTTGGCCGGCGGTGGGCTTGGCTATACGCACCGCAAACCCGAGACATACGCACGCGCGGCAACGCCACTGGCATTTGTGGGCGAGGACGATGTCATTCCGCTGATGGAGGCCATCGTAAAGGTGCAACGCGATCACGGCGGTCGCGAGAACCGCCGCCACGCGCGCCTGAAATACCTCGTGGACGACTGGGGATGGGAAAAGTTTGCGAAAACCGTATTCGAGTATGCCTGTAAGACGTATCCGGCCCCGCGCGGTATAAAGCCGACCGACCAACCGGACTATCTCGGATGGCACAAGCAGATTCAGCCACGCCTCAATTACGTCGGTGTATGGGTCGAGAACGGCCGCGTGCGCGATTTCGACGGCTCATATCAGTTTCGCTC
>CALEZK010000488.1 GCA_937928585.1 uncultured bacterium
GGCGGAAAAAAGGGCTAACGCCGGGGCCGATATCATCCTAGCGCACATGGGCCTCACCCCGAAGGGTTCCATCGGCGCGACGACTGCCGCCACACTCGAGGAATGCGTGCCTCGCGTGCAGGCCATCGCCGACGCGGCCCGCGGTGTTAAGGAAAACGTGCTTGTGCTGTGCCACGGCGGGCCCATCGCTTCGCCGGAGGATGCCGAGTTCATATTAAAGCGCACCAGACGCGTGGACGGATTCTACGGCGCGTCAAGCATGGAACGGCTTCCCGTTGAAACGGCAATTCGCGACCATGTCAAACAGTTCAAATCCATCCGCCTTTGATTGTCGCGCCGGCAACGGCACAACGAACAGTTGATAGCGTTCAACCGGTCATCGGTATACCATTTCCGGCCAAGGTAACCATGCATATACACGACATCTTCGCGCGTCACGCCACGACGCTTTCTTTCGAGTTCTTCCCCCCGAAAACACCGGAAGGGGCCGACGATCTATTCCGCAATATTGCGGAATTTGAGACGCTGAAGCCTGCTTTCGTCTCCGTAACCTATGGCGCGGGCGGCACCACGCGGGAAATGACGCATGACCTAGTGGTACGCATCCACGACGCCACTGCGCTTGATCCCATCCCCCACCTCACGTGTGTCTGCCACTCGGAATCCGATATTGCGGAGATTGTCGACCGATACGCGCGCGCAGGCGTAAGCAATATTCTCGCGCTCGGCGGCGATCCACCGCGGGGCATGGAGCAGTACGATCGCGCGAAGGATTCGTTCCGGCACGCGGCAGATCTCGTGCGGTTTATCAAGAATTGTAATGAATCCGGCACGCACCCGGACAAGCGTGGCTTCGGCATCGGTGTCGCCGGTTTTCCCGAGGGCCATCCGTTGACGCCGAACAGGCTTATCGAAATGGATCACTTGAAGGCCAAGGTCGACGCAGGCGCGGACTATATCGTAACCCAACTCTTCTTCGACAACCGCGATTTCTATGACTTTCGCGAACGGTGCGAACTCGCTGGCATTCGCGTTCCCATTATCGCCGGCATTATGCCCGTGACCTCCGCCGCGGGAATGCGGCGCATGGCCGATCTGGCGGCGGGCGCGCGGTTCCCCGCCGCGTTGCAGCGCTCCGTGCAACGTTGCGGAGACGAGGCCGATGCAGTCAAGCGCGTCGGTATCCACTGGGCTACGGAACAATGTCGCGACCTGCTGGATCACGGTGTGCGTGGCATTCACTTCTACACGCTGAACAAGTCCGACGCAACGAGACAGATCTACTACAACCTCGGCCTGCGCGATAGCCAGGCCTTCCGTCAACCTGTCTGACGCGCTCCCTACTTTCTCCCTCGACTGAAAAGCCGATTATCGGTACGATGCTGGCACTTCCAGGAGGCGAAGACATGTCGGATTCCGGGTATTCATGTTGTGGGGGAAAGGCTTGCTGCGGCGCTTCGATCGACGCTGGATTGGACCGTCGGGATTTCATCAAAACCGCTGCAGCAGGCGGCTTTAGTCTTGCCGCACTTTTCGATGCGCAAGCCGCAGCCGCGTCACCCGAAGACCTCTCGACATGGAACACAACGCTGCGTGACCGAGGCCGGACGCGCATCTATTCCGGCAAGGAACTCGAGCACATCGCCATGCCCATGGGCGGAATCGGCGCGGGCCACGCATAAGGAAATACGCCATAACCTGGCGTCAA
>CALEZK010000489.1 GCA_937928585.1 uncultured bacterium
CCTATTTTGTTCTCAAGAAATTACCTAATTGCTTGTCCTGTCTGACAAGATGCGGCATCTACCTGACCTCGCGCTGGCTAATGATCATTTGCTCAAACGCTTGCCAGCCTTGGAGTTGCGCTAGGCTCAGTGTGGGGCTGCCCCCTGTCTCGGCGCGGTGGCGTACCGCGCGCAGCCAGCGCCGCGTCGCGCGGGAAAGCTGCACTTTCTGGTTCACGACGAGGCCGGTCACTTCCTGACGTTGGTGGCGGCGCATTATGCGGCGTTTCTTGCGCGTGTGAATGGCGTATCCGGCTTCCTGCAGTGCAAGGCGTGTTGTGCTCAGCACGAGCGCGATCTCGTCTTCGTTGTCCGCGGCAAACGATATCGTGATGTCGTCCGCGTATCGCGTGTAGGCCGCGTTATACGTCGCGGCAAGCGCCTTCAGTTGCGCGTCCACCCCGTAGTTCACGAGATTGCTCAAACGTGGGCTCGTGGGCGCGCCTTGCGGCAGGGACCCTTCATGCGTGCACAGTTTTACAAGCAGTTCGGCGGCTTCCCTGTTCCACCCGATGTGACGAAAGTAGGCCTCCACCCGCTTCGCCGTCGTTGTCGAGAAAAAGTCCACGATGTCGATTTTCGCAACCACCGCCTGACCCACATGGCACACCGCATTGGTGACGATGGAATGGCCGCGCTCGAACCCAACGGCGTGAGGGTGCGCGCGAAGCCGCGCGAGTACGCGGCGAAGAATCCGCCGCTGCAAGGATTTCAGTCCGGCTTCGGGAGCCAGGATTCTGCGCATGCCGCCGCTTCGCTTGGGGATATGAAACTCTCGATACGCAGGGATGATCGCGATGAGTTCCGCCTTGGGAATCCCGATTCGATTTGCAAGATCGTCTACGGTGAGTCCGGATCCTTTGAATAGCTTCTTGAAGAGCGACACCCCTGGATCTCCCCGATGCGATTACGTGATGCGGATGCCGGAGCGCATCCGGCATCCGCCCTGCCTTGCTACTCCTCGTGAGTACTGGTGACTCTAAACCGGGCCCAATGGGACCCGGGCGGCGAAACGCCGCCCCGCGCGCTGAACGCGCCACCAAGGCCAGTATTGACAGCCTATGCCGCGCACTGCGAAAATTCAATGCCGCATCTGCTACACTCGGCGGCGATGTTTAACGGCAAAAAAGTTGTGGTTGTCATGCCTGCGTACAACGCCGCGCAGACCCTTGTAAAGACGTACGACGAGGTCATGGCGCAGGGGGTGGTGGACGAAGTAATCCTTGTGGACGACGCCAGCAAAGACAACACCTCCGAGATCGGCAAATCACTGCCGCATGTGACGGTGCATACGCACCCCAGCAATCGGGGCTACGGCGGCAACCAGAAGAGTTGTTACCGGCTTGCCCTTGAACATGGCGCCGACATTGTCATCATGGTGCATCCCGACTATCAGTACACGCCCTTGCTCATTCCCGCCATGACCTCGATTATCGCCAATGGGTTATACCCGTGCGTGTTGGGGTCGCGCATTCTCGGCGGTCATGCCTTGCGCGGCGGAATGCCGATTTGGAAATACGTCTCGAATCGCTTCCTGACCTTCGCCGAGAACGTGTTGCTCGGCGCGAAACTTTCTGAGTATCACACCGGCTACCGCGCATTCTCCCGCGAGATCCTCGAATCGCTGCCGCTGGAATCGAATTCGGACGATTTTGTGTTCGACAACCAGATGCTCGCGCAGATTCTTTGGAAGGGATTCGATATTGCCGAGGTCACCTGCCCCACGAAGTATTTCGAGGAGGCATCGTCGATCAATTTCCGCCGCAGTGTTCGCTACGGACTTGGGTGCCTGGCGACGGGGCTATCGTTTCGACTCGCCAAGATGGGACTGGTGCAGTCGTCGCTGTTTCCGCGCTAGCCTACCGGTAGTGCGCTTTCAGCGCGGCGACAAAGGCCTCTGCATACTTCTCGCGCCACCAAGGCTGTGACGCCCACTTGCAATCAACCGGATTGGTTAGATTTGCGCATTCGACCAGTACCTTGGTTGGCACGATATTGTTGCGCAACACCGCAGGCACGTATTCCTTGCCGCCGGATTGGCGTATGACGTTGCGAATCGGATCGCCGACGCTGTGCCGCTTGATGTTTGCCTTCCCAAGCTCGTTGAGCAAGGTTACCGCGAAATTGCGCGAGAGCGCCTCGTCACGTCGCCGCTCGGCCGCGGTCGATTTCGCTTCCGGAGATTCTTGCACCTCGACGTAACGGCCATAGGTCGCCATTGATCCGCCGCGCTCGCTGTCGCGCCGGTGCATCGCGCCGGGAATGTACACCATCGTGCCGCGCAGCTTGCCATTGAACAGGGCATCGAAATGGATGCTTGCAAAGATCACCTTGCGCGGATCGGTCCCGCCGTTTACTTCCTTACGGTAGATAGAATTCGCGAGGTACCAACGAAGATTTGCCGAGACCTTGGCGTCTTCATTCACATAGTGCGGCGTTACCAGAACGCGCTCATCGGAATCCGCCGGAAACTTTTCCAGATCCACCGGTTCATATCCTTGATCCGGATCGAGCATCGTCACGTAGACCTTCGCGCGCGTATGCGTTTCCAGCAGGCGCTTGATCCGGCAAACCACATCGTAGGTCACTTCGTCTTCGTAGATTGTGAATCCATTTTTGGTCGCGCTCGTGCCTTTGTCTTTTCCGCCATGACCCGGGTCGAGAATCACAACTACGCCTTCGAGGTCTTTTGAAGTAACCTGGCCCCGCAGGCGGTTCGCTTCCACAAGCATGGACTCATATTCCTGCCGCTCAGGGTTGGACGCCGGCTTGAAACGATCTGCCAGCATGTCGACCGGAATGTAGATCTCCGTGCCTGGATCCATGTCCGTCACGTCGGTGATATGGCTCGACT
>CALEZK010000490.1 GCA_937928585.1 uncultured bacterium
GAAGGGCCTGCCCGGACTGCGGAGAACCGTTCAGCTTGCGCGTGCTGGGCGCCCCGGATAGCAGCGTGTTCACGAGGCCACCCGCATCCATGTGGACGTACTTCGATTTGTTGCCGCTGGACTCCCCCACGTTTGCGGTTACATTGAATGAGGGCGCCACGCCGTTGCTTGATGCGCCGCGACTGGCTGCCGCGAACGGATTGGGCCGCGTGCTTCTCAAGAATGAGACGGGAAACCCGACGGGGTCATTTAAAGATCGACAGGTATCCGTGGGGATCAGTCACGCGCGCGCGCTCGGATTCGACACTGTTGCGGTGGTGTCGTCGGGCAATGTTGCCTGCGCGACTGCCGCTTATGCCGCGCGCGCTGGAATGAAGGCCATTTTGTTCATGCACGGCTTCGCCGCCGCCGGCAAGATCGCGCAGGCGGCAGCTTATGGCGCAACCGTCCTGCGCGTGCAATCGCCATCAGCCAGCGCCGTGTTTGAACTGTGCATCGCCGCGTGCGAAGAGTTCGGCTGGTACCATTTGTCGACTTCCGGAATGCACGAACCGTACAACGTCGAGGGCAGCAAGACGGTCGCGTATGAAATCTATCAGCAAACCGGGGGCGACCTGCCAGACTGGATAGTCGCGCCTGTGGGCGGCGGAGGATTGATTGGCGGGGTTTGGCGCGGATTGCTTGATTTGAAGTCTCTCGGGCTGATTGAGAAGTTGCCTCGCCTGGCCGGTGTACAGGCGGCAGGCTGCGCGCCATTGAAGAAAGCGGTGGACAACGGCACCACGTTTCTCGACTCGCTTCGCGATCCATGGCTTGAGCCAAACACCATCGCGGGCGGTATTGCCGATGACATCCTGTTTGACGGCCATACGGCACTTCCGGCAATTAGAAGCACTGACGGCGCGGCGATTGCCGTGACAGACCAAGAAATCGTCAACGCGGAAATCGCGCTCGCCCAAAGCGAAGGCATTTTGTGCGATCCGTGCAGCGCGTGTGCCATTGCAGCTTTGGCACAGATACCCGATCGCGACGGGCACACGCGGGTTTGCAGCATCGTGACAGGTACGGGCATGAAGGATCTTCGCGTGCTGGATGGGAAGATTGACCCGCCGCGCGACGTTTCCCCCACGATTGAGGCGATTCGCAACGCACTGTCACAGGAGCAGATGAAATGACCGCTCGGATTCTCACTTTTACGATCGCGGTGCTGCTTCTGACAATATCGTGCTCACCGTCCAAACAGGTCGTGGTTGTGTATAGTCCACACGGACCCGATATGTTAAAAGACTATGAGGCCAGATTTGAGGCGGCGCACCCCGATGTTGACATGCAATGGGTCGACGCCGGCTCTCAGGAGGTCTATAGCCGCATCAAAGCGGAGCAAAACCGACCGCTGTGCGACGTATGGTGGGGAGCGCCATCGACGCAGTTTATGCTTGCCGCGGACGAGGGACTTCTCGAAGCTTATACGCCGACGTGGTCCGGTGCTGTTGAGGCCAATTACAAAGATTCGAATGATCGCTGGTACGGCACGTATAGATCCCCGCTTGCCATACTCTACAACACGCGACACTACAAGCCGGAGCAGGTGCCCGCGACGTGGGACGATCTGCTCAAGCCGGAATGGCAAGGCAAGATCACGCTGCGCAAGCCATTGGCTTCCGGAACAATGCGTACTTTTATTGGCGCAATGATTTTGCGCGCGAAGACGGAAGACGAAGGGATTGCGTGGTTAAAGACGTTTCAAAACTCCGTGGAAGCGATGACGGAGAATCCACAACTGCTTTTTGACCACATCAAGAAACAGGAAGATTTGATCAGCGTGTGGCTGATGCCGGATGTTGCATTGCAGCGCGAGCGAAACGGCTTTCCCTTTGACTGCATCGTACCGCCGCAAACACCGGTGCTTACGGAGGGCATTGCTATTGTAAAAGGCGCGCCGCATATGGACCTCGCCAAGACTTTCTACGAGTTCGTGACCACGCCGGAAGCACTGGCGCACCAGGCTGAGGCATATGCCAAAGTTCCCACACGCGGCGATCTCAATCCGGAGACGTTGCCGGCCTGGATCGCGGAATTGAAAATCGATGCGATGAACATCGATTGGAAAAACTTCGCGGCGAACGAAAAGCGTTGGTGCGACCGGTGGGACGCCGAGGTGAATACGGCGCAATGAGTTCCGTTCGCTGCGATGCGCTCACGAAGCGATTCCCCGAGGGCGGGGGTATCGGCAATTTCTCAGTGAATATCAAGCACGGCGAGTTTTTTGCATTGCTGGGGCCGAGCGGTTGTGGGAAATCAACTACCTTGCGCATTATCGCCGGGCTGGAGTCGCCTGACTCCGGTGAGCTTTTCTTCGATGACAAAAACGTGACCCACTTGCCTCCTGAAAAACGCAATGCGGCGATGGTCTTCCAAAGTTATGCGTTGTTTCCGCATTTGAATGTTTTCGAGAATGTCGCTTTTGGACTGCGCGCGCGGGCGATGGCGAAACCCCAGATCGCCGAGCGGGTGGCAGATGCGCTGAAGCTGGTTCAACTTGAGCGCGTCGAGAAACGTCCGGTAACAGAATTGAGCGGCGGACAACAGCAGCGCGTCGCACTGGCGCGAGCACTCGCCGTGCAACCCGACATTCTCTTGCTCGATGAACCCCTGAGCAATCTTGACGCGGAATTGCGCTACGCAACCCGCGAGCAACTGGCGGAATTGCAGAAACGACTTGGCATTACAATGATCTATGTGACCCACGACCAGGAAGAAGCCATCGAACTCGCACATCGCATTGCCGTGTTGAAAGACGGCGAATGCCATCAGATTGGCACGCCTTCGGAAATTCTGCATGAACCAAAGACGGCGTTTGTGAGCACTTTCCTGGATCGGCAACGCCGTATTATGGGGCAGTAGATGTGGCGTATCGCAGACACCACCATTGAGATCGTCCAAGGGGATATCACGCTGGAAGTCGTCGACGCGATAGTGAATGCCGCAAATGCGCAACTCGCGGGTGGAGGTGGTGTTGACGGCGCGATTCATCGGGCCGGTGGGCCAGCGATTATGGAGCAATGCCGATTGCTTGGCGGGTGCCCAACGGGTGAGGCACGCATCACGACCGGCGGAAACTTGCGCGCACGATTCGTGATACACGCAGTTGGCCCTATCTACCGCGATGGAATGCAGGGCGAGCCAGAACTTCTTGCGAGTTGTTATCGCCGCAGTCTCGAGTTGGCCGCCGAACACGCTTTGGAATCGGTCGCTTTTCCCGCGATCAGTTGCGGCGTCTACGCCTACCCTGTTCCCGCCGCTTCGCGCATCGCGCTGGCGGAAGTTGGCCAGTTCGCCATGCGTGCCGATTCGCCCCACCGCGTTCGATTCGTGTTGTTCTGCGACTCCATCCGCGTGGCATTTGAAACTGCGGCCGCAGAATTATGGGGTGCGTCGGAGTAAGCGAAAATGGCTGGCCGCGAGGCCTTGCGGAACGTGCTCGTTCAAGGCACCTTGACATCTACACCTCTTTCCAACAAGACCTTATGACGAACTACGCGGCTTTCCTTGAGAGGATTGTAGACGATGGCTGAGTTCGGGCTACCCCCAATGAAATACGGTGAAACCAGAAAGTCGGGGGGTAGGTCAAATACAGCAGAGTCAATAAAGAAGAAGCGGGAAGCGCGCTAACGCTTCCCGCCTCAAAACAAACTGATCGAGTTGGATTACACGACTTCAAGAAGAATGAACAGCGCGATGATCCAGACGATCGGGTTCAACCACCACCAGAACATAATAAACCTCCAAAACTAGATGTTTCGCCCCGTCTTACGATCCAGCGTCTGCCGGGACAGAACTTCACAACCGCACCAGGAAGCTCTCCTCGCTACCTGATGCAAAAGACTGAAACTACAGCTGGGTCAGGAGAAGGATGAGACCGAGCCACAGATACACCCAAAAATTCCAGAACATAGTAATCCTCCGTTCTTAGTTTTGCCCCCAGTTCACGATCCAGCGCGAGTGAGGTACCTCGATGTACTATCCCACGCGCGAGCCGCTGCTCGCGCACGTTAGCCAAAATTCAACTGTGGAAGAAACTGCTTAGAGAACCTGGTACAGGATGACAAGCAGCAAAATCCACCAAAGCGGGTTGAACAACCACCACCATGCCATCTTCGGCATACCCTTCATCACTAAGTCCTCCTTAAATTGGTTTCTACAAAACTGCCCCTCGCCCCTAGCAATCCACTGTGCCTGTCAGCGACTGGGCCAATTCCCTTTACAAGAGCGATGATTGTACCGAAACGTAGAGATGATTTCAAGCCCCTAGTTTCACCACCACCGCTATGGCAGAAAGGAACTCTCCCCTACCTATGGAAACTATGGCAAGAATATACC
>CALEZK010000491.1 GCA_937928585.1 uncultured bacterium
ATGGACTCCGCGCCATCGCTTCCAATCAACGTCACGCTGTCGCCAACTTCAACCTGAGGAACCCCGCTCACATCCACAATAATCTGATCCATCGAAACTCGCCCGCGAACCGGACAACGCTTGCCGCGTATGAGCACCGATGCGCGATTCGTCAAGCTGAGCGGATAACCATCGGCATAACCCACAGGCACTATCGCTGTGCGCAAAGGCTCGTTCGCCGTGAATGTCCTTCCATATCCGATACTCGAACCTTTCTCCAGGTTCTTGACTAGAATCACGCTCGACTCCCACCGCAACACCGGTGAAAGCACCTGGGATACCGGCGGCGAATCGGAGGGCCACACCCCATACGTCATAATGCCGACGCGAACCATGTCAAATGCCGCGCCTTCGTGGTTGACCACCCCGCCGCTGTTCGCCGCGTGCGCCATCTCATAGGGAATGCCGTCCTTGTCGAGCAGCCGCAGCACGTTCTTGAAAACCCGCAGCTGGTTTGCGGTGAAAGGATCACGCGACACATCAGCCACGGAAAAATGCGTCGCGACACCCTCTATATCAACGTGCGATATCCGCGTAAGGTAGAGCATGTCTTTTACAGCCGTTTCCGCGCTGAAACCTTGCCGGCTCATTCCCGTATCGATCTTGCAATGCACTTGCACAACACGATTTGCGCGGCGCGCCAAGTCCCCAAGCCGCTCCGCCGTTCGCACGTCGGAAATCATCAAACGCGCGTCTGCATCAATAGCCGCGGACAACGCATCTTCCTGGGGCTGCACCAAGACAAGTATCGGTGCCGAAATCCCCGCCGCGCGAAGCTCCAATACTTCCGGCACCGTCGCCACCGCAATCATCTTGGCGCCTTCCGCGACGGCCTTTCGCGCGACCTCCACCGCGCCATGCCCATACGCGTCGGCTTTCACTACGGCCACAATGCCGCATTCCTTTGGAATGCGCGCGCGAACGGCGATAAGATTTTTCGCGTAGGCGTTAAGATCAATGATCGCGCGAGAAGGACTGGAAACGGTCATGTACGGTTTCCAAGCTGTAGGATACCCCAATTCGCGCGCATGAACCGGACGCCGGTATACACGGTGTAAAGCGCGACGAAGACCATTCCCCAAAATGATGTTTGTTCAAGCGCCGTGCGATACACCGTCGCGTAATCCGCCGCATAAGCGACGACAAAATGCTCGGCCCCCGCAAGAAACAGGAATACGAAAATGTATACCATCTGAATGACCGTCTTCGCTTTGCCGAAATTGTCGGCAGCGATCACGACACCATCCGACGCCGCCAATGATCGCACCCCGGTTACGAGAAACTCGCGCGCCAGTATCGCGACAATCGTCCATCCCGGAATGAGTAATGCCCGCACGACGGGATCTTGCGCACTCGTCGGTGTCGGCAACACGATCTCGCGAATCGCTTTCGCTACGCCCGGGTCCTGCGCCGCAGGCAAGGTCATCATCATGATGAACGCCGCGGTCACCAGTACCTTGTCGGCCACCGGATCGAGCAGTTTTCCAAAATTGGTAATGAGATTGCGTTCGCGCGCGATCTTGCCATCGTAGTAGTCCGTGATCGTCGCTACCGTGAATACAGCGTACCCCAGCCAGTAGCACCACCATTCGTCGAATGACAAGAGCACCACGAATACCGGCACCATGAATACGCGTGCGAGCGTCAACTGATTGGGAAGGTTTAATCCGCCGGAAAACACCGATGACGGACCTCGCGCGTGATCTGTTGTTGAGGTTGCGATGGGGCACCTGCTTTGTATCCGCGCACGCTGCAGCGTACGTGCGTTTTACCTACACAGGAATTCTAACAGATATGGGTGCGAAATTGCAGGAGCAAGGCGGCGCGAGGATAGATTGGAAGAAAGCTGGACGAACACAAGCGACCGCGCGCGCGTCCTGTCAGGCAGGACGTCGCAACGATTGAAACAAGGCGCCTAACGCGCCGGTTGCTTCGGCGTTGCCGGAACGCGGATGTCGTCTGCCGTCGCCGCGTGCGCGCGCTGTTCGGTTGCGGCCGCGTTCGGCTGAACAACGACCGTGTAGGTCAGCCATCCAAGCGCGATAACGCCGCAAACCGCCGCCCATGCCATCGCCTCGGCCATCCACCGCGGCGGATTGCTGTTGCGTGGTTCCGGTGCGGACCGGCGCAGAAAGGTCTTCTGCGGACGAACACAAGCCTGATACGTGTCGACGTACCGGTTCGCGTCCAAGTTCAACAATTGGCAATACGTTTTAAGGAAGCCTACCGAGTAACAGGCAGCCGGCAAATTGTGCAC
>CALEZK010000492.1 GCA_937928585.1 uncultured bacterium
GAGATTCTTTTCCTCGTCTGCGGACAGATACCGCACCTTCGCGCTGCGGTCTGTCTTGATGCGCTTGAGGCTTCGCAGCGGGTGTTCGGCGATGACTTCCCACTCGGTCGCCTTGCTCAGGACGCTGCGCAAGTCGTCAAGGTAGCGGTTCGCCGTAGATGCTTTCATGCCCTTGGCGATTCGTGACGCCCTCCATTGCTCCACCTTCCCCGGCGTTATGTCCCGCATGGCGATATTCCAGAAATCCTTCCACGCGGTTTTCATGCGGTCCTGTGCCATTTGCCGGTGCGTAGGTTCTGCCCATGGTTGGGGTAGTATTGCGTCTCGATAAACGCTCCCAGCTTAACCGGCGCATCCTGGCGACGCGCTGCTGCCGGGTCGTGTCCTCGTGTTGCGTCCGCGATCTTTTTCTTCGCCTCGCTCCGTGCTTGCTCGGGCGTCAACGCTGCGGCGCTTCCAATCTTCACGCGCCCCCGGGTGCCGTCCGGCATACGATACCGGGCGTAGTAGGTCATGGTTCCGCCGGTCTCGACGCGCAAGGAAAAGCCCGGTAATTCCGTGTCGAACACTTCGTAAGCGCGCGGTTTTGGTTTGAATGTAGCGAATGTACGGGAAGTGATTTTGTCTTGCATCTGTACCATACCTATAGTGCGGGCGTCGTTTTCTGTCCCGCATCTGTCCCAACCGCATTGTATCACGGTGTAAAGTGATAGACAACGGTAGAATTTGGAAGCATGGCGAATACCCAATAAATACGGGCATTTTATGATACTTTCGCGTCCGCAACGCCCGCGAGAATTACACGGCGATACACTGAAAAAAGGCGTTCGGGACGAAGAGGTCGGAGGTTCGAATCCTCTCACCCCGACCATTTATTGTTTTCCCCTCAGTATTGGCTTGGGATACCTGGCCCTGGACCTTTCCAAATAACTGAACTGCAGACGTGACGGCCGGGGAAAGTGTATTGATGCTTACCCCCGTTTTTTGTCCTTCGATGTTACGAGTCAGCAGCGCAATTGAAGTGAAATCTCACTTAGTTACCCCACGTTGCTGACGGTATTCGGCGAGATGCACGTCGAGTGTCTCACGAAGGCTTTCCAGTTTTTCCCTTAGTGAATACGGCGTGAATACGTAGTCCGTTTCGAACTGAAAGCCGAGCCGGGAATCATGCGATACGGCCAAAAGCGAAAGTTCGGTGCGTGCAATTTCTTCCCGCAGAATGCTTTCCATCCGAGCAAGCATCACTTCGACGTTCTGCCGGTCGGTTTTCGGCACGAGTTGAAGGCGCAAGTCTTCGAACTCGAGAATTGCATGATTGCTCATCAACATCCGTTGGATTTGTTCGGCGACGATGACTTCGCGCAGCGCGCTACGGCGCTTAGACTCAGGCGCGGCAAGCGCGGCAGCGCGATAGTGTTCGAGCCCTTCCTCATATTTCTCAATGGTCAGACGCAGGTACTTTAGGAACGTGGGAAGCACCTTAACCTCTCCACCAACTTCCACCCCGGACACACTGCGCGCATAGCTCTCCGCGAGATTGGACTGGTTTGTAAAATCCGGAACAAATACCATTCGGGATACCGTAAACGGCCAATACGGGTTGATTTCTCCGCCCAAGTAACCCATCCAACTGTTTTGGTCCGTCCAAGAGTAATTAAACGTAACCGTCCGCGCAGGTGGCTGCTTGAAGAAAATCGGATTGCCCGTGGCGTTTCCAGTTCCCATGTAAGGCCCCGTGTCTGGAAGCATCCGTATGGCCTGACTAAAGCATTCCCACGCTTTGGTCACCCGCTCCGCCTGGTGACGACCAAAATCCCGCGCCGCGATGCCGTCCAGTAATTCGTCCAACGGCGGCGCATCCGTCCAGCAATACCAAGCTCGAAACTCGGTCATGAAATTCGGTGTGTACCCCGACGACCAGCTCTCAAGCGTCCCGTTAATTCCCTGCTGCTCCATCGCCATATAGCGTTCATGCCATTGTTGCGGGAATGGGTGGTACGGCAGCGTTTGCAGTTGCGCGCCACAAACGAAGGTCTGCGCGTTCGAGTACACCTTCATCCCGCGTTTTCGGGCCTCAACGATCTGTGCTGCAGTCACCTCCGCCGGACCCACCTGACTGATGGCATAGTCGCGGAGATATCCCTGGAATTCATCCATCTTGAAGCTCTTGCCATTCTCCCAGGTGAGCATGGGTATGACATTGTCCGGCAATTGCTGCATAAAATATCGTTTCGTATCGACATTTTGCGGCCTAAAATCGATGTTATATTCCCAGGGCAATACTTCAATCGCTGGATTGACTTGATGACATTCTTCGGCGACGATCTCCACCGCCCGGCTCCAGTTGCGCGCCCAATCCTCTATGTACTCCTTGCTCGCGCCGTGCCCGCCACCCCATTGCTTGTACCAAAACCCCTCGGTGAGCAGAACGTATCCATGTATGTCCGGAAACTCCGCCAGTATCTCGCGCATCAGCCGCCGAAGTTCTGCTTCACTCTCCGGCGTGCCGACATATTGATAGATCACCTGCGTATACACTTTTATTCCATAGCGGGCCGCGCGCTTGATAAGATCATGAACGCGCGCAGGATCCTGTTTGCGCATGCGTTGCATGAGGCGCGCGTAAAAATCCGTGGAATTCTCCGCGGTTGTGCGGTCGCCGTTCGGATTTGCATAGACGCTCGCAAAAATCGCGTCTATTCCATCGTGCGACATGTGTGAAAGCAGCGCGTCGGGAAACTCCATCCACCCCATCCAGGACTGCACCATGCGCGAATCGTACAGGCTATGCCGCACGGTATTCAGGTTGTTTGGCAGAAATGGCGCTTCACGCAGGTTCATGCACGCTTCGAGATTGTACAAACCGTACATCGCGCCGCGCGGATCGAATCCGCACACGGCGACGCGGTTCGGTGTCACAACGATCTCGTAGTCCTTGGCTCCCTTCAGCGCCATTCCACATCCCGGCATCTGGTCCCGAACGCCTACAACAATCGTCTTCTCCGCACTTTGCCACGCTTCAAGCGTTTCCACACTCTCGGCAGAGACCTCCACGCTCATGGAGGTCTTGAGGTAATCCTGAAAATCACGAACAGCGCCATCGAGAACTTCGGATACGCCCGCCATCCAAACGATGCGCCATCCTTGCGCCGGCAGCGCGAGTTCATCGGCCGCTGGAACCAGCGAAGCATCCCTTCGCGGGATGTGCACTGGCCCCTGCGAAAGATGCCGGTGATAATCAAGTGGCGCTTCAGGCGACAACACGCGTGCAATCTCCGCGGCGACCTGCTCGGAAGAAACGGTGCTGGAATTCACCTCCGCGGGGCACGCAACACTCGCGAAGCCATTTGCGATGACAAACAGCGCGCAAAGGCGTCTCAGAAGTCTGGGGAGTTGTTGCGCAGCATTGGATTTCATTTTGCTTACCGTTCGAAAGTTTTTTGTAACTGATTACGCGGGAATCTTATCTACTGCACCCGGCGCTGCCGGATATATCGGCTCCTGATCAAGAGGCGGCTCACGAGGAGTCGAAGGTTCGGGAGGCCTGCTATCAGGCCGAGGGACACTAACTGGGTTGCCCTGGGCATCGAATGCGCGCGATCCAATGAAACTGCCGCTTGCATCGAAATCCGTCTCAATCCACGCGACACCTCGCGCGTTATTGGCAGGGTTACCGAGCGTGTCAAAGTACGACGTCCTTACCACTTTCCCGAAGGTGTCCAACTCCCAAGATACCCGCGCATAGCCGAACGCTTCCGCCGACAATTGTCCGTCCACGCCGTAATACGATTCCTCGATCAATTGATGGTGCATATCAAACTTCCGAACGACTTTCGCATAGCCTTCTGGACCGTATACTGGGTTGTCCCGAGTGTCGAAGAAACTTTCTTCGAGTTGGTTGCCATGAACGTCATATCGTGCAGTCCACCACGCGTAATTGCCTTCGTATGTCACCGGCTCGTCCGCGATGCCGAAGAAACGACGGGATGTTTCAAGCCCCTGCCCGTTATATTCGCTCACCACCTTGAACACTTTGCCGGCGCGCAGAGCGCGATCGCCATCCGCTGCGTAATACTCTGATTCCAGGACGAGCCCGCGCTTGTCGTACTTGCGCGCAAGTCGCGCGAAACCGGCACTGCCGGCGATTGCCGTTCCGTCAACAGCCAAATACGTTTGCTCGATAACGTTGCCATGCACATTGCGCTGCAACGCGATTGCAATGTAAGGCTCCCCTGCAAAACCCGGTTTATTGCTACCGTCAAAAAAAGCGACTTTATCCTGATAACCCTGTGCATTGTAGGACATTTCCCGTCGGGCATAGCCCTCCGGTGCGAGAACCAATCGCTGATCGGCGTCGTAGTAGGACTCCTCAATTAAAAAGCGTCGGCTATCGTATTTGCGCTGCACAAGGGCGAAGCCATCATAGCTTGGCCGCAGTTCGCCCTGAGGACCAACGTATGCGCTTTCGATTCCGTTACCCTGATCGTCATACTTATGCAAAATCGCTGAGTATCCAAGCGCCGTGGCTGGGCGGCTTTGTGAATCCAAATATACTTCGCGGACAATGTTGCCGCGATCATCATAGTGCAACTGCAGATGCGCGTAACCACGCGACGTATCAACCAGTCTACCGTCCGGTCCAAGATACGCTTCTTCACGCAACTCACCCCGAACGCCGAACAGTTGCGCGCGCCGCACTTCCCCTGTTGCAAGGCGCAGTGGCCGGTCTCCGAACGTAAAATAGCGGGTTTCTTTCTGCGTGCCGGCCTCGTCGTACGCATACCGAATCTTTGCGGGACCCAAAGCGGGATTGACCGGCTGCCCGTCTACTCCAAAGAATTCTTCGGTGACGACGCGCCCGCGCGGGTCATGCTCCTGCGTTACGCGCGTGAATCCGTCGCGCGTAGCGACAATTTCGTTGTCCGGCCCAAAGTAGGCTACTTCCTTCAAGCGGCTTCGATCGTCAAACGTTCGTCGAACACTGGCGTAGCCATCGTAGGAGAACGCAGGCTTTCCATCGGCGTCAAGGTAGCGCTCGACCACAGCGTTTCCAAGCCGGTCAAACTCACGTTCCACAACGGCATAGCCCTCGTAACTTACGATGCTTTCCCCATCCACGCCGAAAAATGCGCGCCGCGTCTCATTACCCGATGAGTCGTATTCATATGTGAATGCCGCGGCACCGCCGGAAGAAGCTATCGGTTCACCCAATGCATTGAAGTACGACTCTTTCTTGAGCCTGCCCAGGCTATCAAACGCGCGTCTCAGCGATGCGTACCCGAAACGATGTGTCGCTGGTTCGCCGTCATACCCTAAATAATGTTCAGCCACTGGATTCCGGAATAAGTCGAACTCCGCTCGTACACCGCTGTAACCATCGCGATGAAAGGCAGGCTCTCCGTTGACGCCGAAGTAATGTGTCTCGGTACGATCGCCCCGTTCGTCATAGACATACGTGACTTTGGCGTAGCCGTCCGCGAGCCAGGCCGGTTTACCGTCCACACCGGAGAAGTTCTGCTCAATGAGATTTCCCCGCGCATCGTACGTCAAGGTAGTCAGAGAATAACCGTCCACCGAGAAAGCAGGCGTATCGTCCTCCCCGTAGTACGACTCCATCGTCCGGCGATCCCGCGCGTCGAAGGTTCGCGACACTCGCGCATATCCTTTAACTGAAATGCACGGGTTTCCCAACGCATTGGTATAAACCTCGGATGTCGTATTTCCGCGATCGTCATAGGTGTACACGGCCTTCGCGTATCCGTCGCGGCCGACTATGGGCTGCTTATCCGTTCCCCAAAAAGCAACCGCCACGGTTTGCCCTCGCGGGTTGTATTCGTATGTGACCGTAGAATATTGGTCAACGCCAAGTGTTGGATGTCCGTCGACGCCAAAGTTGGATTCCGAGAGGATGCGTCCCTGCTCGTCGTATGACCAACGGACTTCTGAGGCGCCACCCATACTTGAAACGGGCTGACCATCCGCACCAAAGTAGCGCTCAACCTCGGCGTAACCGCGCTCGTTGACCGTGCGCGCGACAGATGCAAACCCTTCAGCAGAAGGCGTGGGAAGGCCCTTTTCATCAAAGTAGGACTCGCGAACGATTATTCCGTCACTGTTGTACTCGAAGGCGATGCTCGCGTAACCGGTACGCACGACAACTGGGGACCCGCTTTCGTTCAAATAGATCGTTCTTGCTTTCAGCCCAAGATCGTTGTATTCGGTGCGCTCGATGGCATTCCCTTTCGAGTGCGCCATCGGTTTACCGTCTGCGTCGAAAGTCGCTGTTTCTGTCAGGTTGCCTTTCTCGTCGTATTTGTAGCGTATGATGGCCGCCCCAAAATCGCGGGCGACAACAGGCTCATCGTTGGGACCGAACGCCGTCACCTCAGTGAGATTCTCGCGCTCATCATATTTTAGCCGGACTCCAGCATTGCCTTCCCGGCCGATCGCAGGCTCGCCATTGGCGTTACTGCCCCGATATTCGATCAGTTTCCCGCGCTCATCCGTTATGAAGCGCACCGTCGCCCACCCATTCATGGCGTAGGCCGGCTCTCCGTCTATTCCATAGTACGAAGATTCTAGCGTTCTTCCTTCATTTGACCTCTTCGATTCGCGTCGAGAGAATCCTTCGCGCATGAACACCGGCTTTCCATCGGTTCCAAGATACGCAGTGGTCAGGGCAAAACCCGTTTCATCACGGACATATGTGATTCGATGAAATCCATCTGCCATTAATATTGGAACATCCCCAATCCCGAAGTAAGATTCTTCAAGCAGAAAACCGTCCACACTGTACAGAAAGCGCACCCTGTTGTGTCCGTTGCGGTGCAGCGTTGGGCTGTCAGCTGCATCGAAATACTGCTCGGAACTCAAGAAACCGTGCTGGTCGTACTGATAGCGCACGATGGCAACATGATCAAAGTTGCGGACTAACGTACCGTCGGCATTTTTATAGCGTGCCTCCGTCTTATTTCCGTTGGCGTCATATGAATGCTCCATCAGCGAATACCCGGCGACGCCATCAATCAGTTTTCCATTCGAGTCCCTGAAGGCAATCAAAGTCTCATTGCCCTGAGCATCGTACTCGGAAGTGACCTGGGCTACTCCGGTGGAGGGGATCCATGCGTTCCCGGAAACGTCAAGCATGGTGCTCTTGGTAACCAAGCCTCGAGCATCGCGCTCGTACCGCATTCCGTAACTACCTTCGGCGTCCGGCCGTGGCGTCCCCCAGACGTCCGCATAGCGAACCTCGGACACAAAACCATTGGTGTTGTATGTATTGGTATGCTGCGTGATGCTTGTTCTCGTGGCGAGCGAAAGTATCGGCGTGGATATAAACTCGGAGGGCTGTGTAATGGGTCGATTGCCGCTGAGGAAACTTACATTGCTGAGGTCAGCGCTGTAAATACTTTCTCGAATGATCCGTCCCAGGCGGTCTTTGTTCTCAGTCCGCTCTACGCGGCCATTCGCGCGATAATGATAAACACGCTCATAGACGCCTTCCTCATCCGGATTGGGACGACCCGTGGCCGTTTCGCGGAAGACTCGTATTACGCGTCCTCCGCGTGTCTGGAACCTGTATCGAACCGCACTTGCCGAATGCGCGTTCTGGTCAACTGGCCCGATTCCCTCAGCAACGCCGTTTCGTGAAACGATGCCTCGGAAGTAAGCGGTCTTGACACGGGATTGATCCCACGCCCAACCTCCGCAGGCCAAGGCCAACGTAATGAGTATGGTAATGACGCCCCAAACCAACCGTTGTCGGCGCGTGCGGCGTTCCCGGTCGCGTTGGCGCAAGTCATCGAACTTGCACCCCAACAAGCATGCAGCGAATCGCAACAACGCCATATGGCGTAGTTCCGACATGGATTCGTCGCGACGAGGACGAACATCCGCTGCGAGCGGCTCGACCTTCACCCGCTCCTCGTGCGTTGTACCGTCTGGCAGCGTATGTAACAACCGCTCTTCGGTGAGTGGAATCGGAAACGATTCGCTGGGCTCCCCTTCGATCAACAGGGCAAGAATATTGTCTCCCCGGCCCATCTCTCGAAATACTTCAATCTCGCGACATATCCATCGCGACTTCGGCGTCCCTGGCGAGCAGATAACGATAAGGAACTTCGACGCCGCCAATGCCTGCATGATTTGGTCGTTCAAATCACCCGAAGCAGGCATCTCGTCTTCGTCGCGAAACACCTTCCCAAGCACGGCCGGAAAGCCGCGAGCACGCAGCACCTTTGGCACCCGATACGTTTCTAGCGCATTCAAGAGCCATTTGGCCCAGCCGCGGTCTTTTTCCAAATGCCGGTAACTGATGAACGCAGAGTAGACGTACTGCGGCGCGGGACCTTGCAGATTGACTGGCGTGCGGTTCTCTGTTGGGTCGCTAGCGCTCATCCACCGTCTCTATGCGTTCCTTTGATCGCGCACTTATGATTTGGCGCTAGACTTGCCGCCAAAACCGGGTGGCGGCGTAAACGTCGGTGCCGTGCGGTTTATGATTGCGTTCATGCGCTTCTGCACCGCCGGCATCATCTCGTCGTGCGTAAGGATGTAAAACTGATCCGTCCGCATGGCATCACTCACCCGCTGCGCAATGCTCTCCGGGGTGTGCCCGTCCGCCACTACCTTTCGCATTTGAAAGTCGATCATTTGCGCCGTCGGCGACATTTCCTCCCCGTCGTTCACCAGCTCACCCGGCCTGTTCCGATGTGAATCGCAGATTCGCGTGTTTACCCAGCCCGGACACAGTACCGATACCCCAACTTTAGTCTGCAGCAGCTTCATTTCGTGGTACAGCGTTTCCGACAAAACGACCACCGCATGTTTCGTGACACCATAGATTCCCAGGCCGGGCCCGGAGATTATCCCGGCAATTGACGCGGTATTCACGATATGCGCTTCTTCTCCGTGCTCCATCAGTAAGGGCAGAAACGTTTGTACACCGTACACCACCCCCCACAGATTCACGCCAATCACCCATTCCCAATCGCGCGTCGTGGCCTCGTGCAGCATGCACATGTGCCCCACGCCCGCGTTGTTACATACTACGTGGACTTTGCCAAACTCCGATGCTGCCGCATTTGCGAGTGCGCTCACTTCGTCGGCCTTGCTGACATCAGTGCGCACGGCGAGAACAGAGGCGCCGTCCGCGCGCAATGTATTGGCCACATTAATCAGCGCAGCCTCTTCGATGTCACTCAGCACCAGCTTCATTCCATCTGCCGCAAAGCGCTGCGCCATCGCCAACCCGATTCCGCTTGCTGCGCCGGTGACCACCGCCACTTTTCCCTCAAACGACTCCATGTTTCACTCCCGTTTCTCTTGCCAAAATTGCAAATGAGCCTGTCGACACCACACCCGGTCGACCGACGCGTCAGCCCTCTTTCGCCCTATCGAAATTCAAGTGCGCAATGACAGGGCAATTCCGACACGATGGGTTGGCTTCGCACCAGTCCTGATACACTTGAATCAACCCTTGCTGAAGGCGGAAATCCACCTTTGCAGGAAGCACATCGCCAAACACTCTTGGCAGCATCGCGGCCACGATTCTGTTCTCCGGTTCTTTGGGCAGCGCGCGAAAGAGCGCAAACACCCGCTCCTCCATTTCGCGATCGCGCTGCTGACGCGCATAGGCGAGTCCTGCGGGCAGAAATACATTGCCGATGATTGCCCGCAGCCGCCCAGAACCGAACGCACTGCTGGGCTTGCTCAATCTAGGCCCACCCCAAGTGCAATGCTCCGCCCAAAACCCGATTGCGCCGGGAAAAAGCGCTTCAAACAACCGGCGCCGTTCGATCTCCCCCACGTCAGCCCGCCAAACGGACTCCAATGTCATCCAAAGTCCCTGGCGGGAAGTGCGGGAAATAAATCGCGCGGCACCAGACAAGCGCCGCTCGGGATAGTTGTTCGGCCGCACGCCGACGCGCTTCCATGAGAATCCCATTGATCGCATACCGGCCAGTTGATCGACGCGAAGCCGGAGTAAGCGAGCCAAGTGAGCATTTTGGACCTCAGATTCGTCCGAATCAGGAAATAGTCCGGCAAGTTGAAAAAAAGCGGTCTCCACAAGATTCGGATCCTGCCGTGCGAGTTGCACCACCCTTTCATAGGGTAGCTGCTGCGCAATCGTGCGGAACTCATGTTTAAACCGCGCGTAACCGCAGGCTGCCATAAACGATTCGTATACCGACTGGTTCATGCCGACGCGTTCGGCGCGCTCGCGAATGGCGCGCGATTTGCCCAACATCCTGGATTCCGCGGCCTGAACTACAAATTCTCGAATGCGATCAACACCGTGGGTCTTTGCGATCTCCGCGCAATAGCCCAGACCCAGCGCGGGTTCGTCGGCGTACGCTCCACGCTCCCCGGCCCCGGAAACGCGCAAGGCCTCGGCGTCGATATAGTTTCCAATCAACAGGCAGGGAATTGGGCGATCTTTCGATGTGCGGGGCAGCGAGCTTGGCGGC
>CALEZK010000493.1 GCA_937928585.1 uncultured bacterium
CCATTACATGGAGCAACTGTCGCAGTCGGCCTTGCAGCACCGGCTGGAAGGGATGTTCTCGTTCGAGATTCCCGCGTTTGTGTTGTCGCGCAATTTGATGCCGAGCCATTTGTTGCTGGACATGTGCAATCGCCGGGGCATACCGGTGTTGCGCAGCCGTCGGTCGACGGATGAAGTGATCAGCCGGATTATCCTTTTTCTTGCGGAAGAGTTTTCACCGGAGACCATCGTGCATGGCACCGCGGTCGACTGTTATGGCGTGGGGTGTTTGATCGTCGGTGCGCCGGGCGTTGGTAAGTCTGAAACGGCGTTGGAACTTGTGGAGCGCGGTCACCGGCTGGTGGCGGACGACGTTGTCGCGCTGAAGCGGCGTCGCGAAGATTCGCTGTATGCGGAATCCTCTCCGGTAATTGAGCACCACATGGAAATTCGCGGTATCGGCATCATCGACGTGAAGAGCGTGTACGGCGTGGGCCGCGTGCGCAACTCGAAGCGGATTGGCATGCTCGTCGAGTTGGAGGAGTGGAGCAAGGAATCGCAATACGATCGGACGGGCCTTTCCGAAGAGTTCGTGACGATCATCGGCGTGCGCATTCCGTACCTGCTGATTCCGGTGCGGCCTGGGCGCAACATCGCGATTATCCTTGAAGTAGCCGCGCTCAACCATCGATTGAAAGAACTCGGAATTCATCCCGCGCAAGAGCTCAACCAAAAGCTGCTGAGCCTCATGACCGATAACGATGGCTGAGTCACCGCGTTTTGTTTTGGTCACTGGTTTATCCGGCGCGGGAAAGAGCCAGACGCTGCGTTTTCTTGAAGATCTCGGTTACTACTGCATCGACAACCTGCCGCCGGCACTCATTCCCACCATCGCCGATCTTGCGTTGAACGCCGGGCGGTTGCGCAGACGTATCGCGGTGTGCGTGGACGTTCGCGGAGGCGACGATTTGCTAAATCTGCCGGCGTATCTGGATGACGCCGCGGAGCGCGGATTGCGGCCAGAGACCTTGTTTCTGGAGAGCGCGGACGCGGTTCTCGTGCGGCGTTATAGCGAATCGCGCCGGAAACATCCCGCTACGCCCGACGGCACCGTGGAAGAGGGCATCCAACGCGAGCGCGCGCTGCTCGCGCCGATACGCACGCGGGCGACGCTTGTGCTCGACACGAGTACCACTTCAATTGGCCAATTGCGGGAGCGCGTCGCGGCTGTGTTTGCGGAGGAGCGTCGCACGCAGGCGATGCTGGTTGGCGTGATGTCGTTTGGTTTCAAGTTCGGCGTGCCACAAGAGGCGGATGTGGTGCTTGATGTGCGATTCCTACCGAATCCGTTTTACGATTCGGAGCTGCGCGCGTTGAGCGGAGAAGATCCGCGGGTTGCTTCCTTTGTAATCGACAATGAGGACGGGCAGGAATTCTTGTCCCGCACGCGCGACATGCTTGCGTTCTTGTTGCCGAAATACGCGGCGGAGCCGAAATCCTATCTGACGATCGCCGTGGGATGCACGGGGGGGCGACACCGATCAGTGGCAGTGGCGCGGGTGTTGTCCAGCTACATACAGGAGCTTCAATGGCCGGTGACACTGCGTCACCGAGACGTTGCGCGGGTGGCCGATAGTGGCGCGCACGCCTGAAGTGTTCGTTCAATTCTACTTCTAACTTGCCGACCGTCAAGCACTTACCGGAGGATATTTTTCGGATTTGGCTTTGCATCACCCTTCCGTTATGCGGTATCATAGTGGGCTGGAATTTCGTGCACTTTGAAGCTGCAACTGAATTGAATCGCGCCTCGCACGAGGGACTCGGGGCGGTTCGTTCGCGAGCGATAGAATGGAAGCGATGGAACTCACCGAAGACATCCAGATCATAAACGCGCTTGGACTGCATGCGCGCCCCGCGGCATCGCTGGTGCAGACGGTGCTGAAGTACAAGTGCGACATCTACATTTCGTTGAACGGACATCGCGTCAACGCGAAGAGCATCATGGGGCTGTTGACGCTGGCGGCCGCGCATGGAAGCACGATAACGGTGACCTGTTCGGGTGTCGATGCGCAGGAAGCGATTGACGCCGTTCGCGGCCTTGTCGAATCGGGCTTCGGGGAGCTGTAGTGGAGATTGTCCTCCATGGCGAGGGGGTTTCCCCCGGGATCGCAATAGGGCCCGCGCTTTCATTTGGCGTGAATACGTTTGAAGTGTCGCGCTATGTCATTCGCGACGCTGAAGGCGAATTGGCGCGATTCGAGGCGGCAGTTGCGTCGGTGCGGCAGGAATTGCAGAAATTGCATGCGCGCACGGCGGAAGCAATAGGCGAATATCACGCCGACATCTTCAAGGCCCATCTTTTGATACTCGAAGACGTGACGCTGCGCGAAGAAGTTGAGCGCCGTGTTCGCACGGAGCGCGTGAATCCCGAGTATGTGGTTCACGACGTCATCACGCGCCATAAGAGCATCATGTCGACAGTCGACGATCCCCACTTTCGCGAGCGCACGCAAGACTTTGTCGACGTGGGCAACCGCATCTTGAGCCGGTTGTTGAATGCGGACCTGGATACCTTGGAGAACCTCGAGAAGCCGTGCGTGGTCGTTGCGCACGAGCTTTCGCCGTCCGACGCGGCCAAACTCGATCGCGAAAACGTACTGGGCATCGCGACGGATGTGGGCGGTCCGACGTCGCACACGGCGATACTTGCGCGGGCATTCGAAATACCCGCAGTGGTGGGGCTTCGATTTGTAGGTTCGTATGCGCTTCCTAACGACGTCATCATCGTTGACGGTTCCAAAGGTGACGTGATTATTCGTCCCGCGGCGGAGACGCTTGCACAGTACGAGGTGCGCAAAGAGCGCGAGTTGCGCGGGCGGGAAGCATTGCTGGCGGCGGACTGGCGCACAAGCGTTACGGTGGACAACCACGAAGTGCCGACGATGGCGAACATCGAGTTGCCAGTCGAACTCGCGGTGAGTGTCCGGATGAAGGCGCAGGGGATCGGTCTGTACCGCACGGAGTATTTGTATCTGAACCGGCCGGGGATGCCGTCCGAGGAGGAACAGTATCAGGCCTATGCTCAGGCGGCGGAGGCGATGAACCCCGCGCCGGTGACGCTGCGCACGCTCGATCTCGGCGGTGACAAGCTGCTTTCGACGTTGCAGATGGGGCAGGAGAGCAACCCGCAGTTGGGTTGGCGATCGATCCGCGTCTGTCTGGAGCGTCCCGACATTTTCACGGCGCAGCTTCGCGCGATGTTTCGGGCGAGCGTCTATGGCAACATCCAGATCATGTTTCCCCTGATCAGCGGATTGGAAGAATTGCGGCGGGTGAAGCAGATCGTGCGGGAAGTGGGCGCGGATCTGGAGCGCCGGGGCGTGGCGTTCAACAAGAAGATTCCGATTGGATCGATGATCGAAGTGCCGAGCGCGGTGGAGCTAGCCGATCTGCTTGCGAAAGAATGCGATTTCTTCAGTATCGGCACCAACGATTTGATCCAGTATTCGCTAGCGGTCGATCGCGGCAACGAGCGTATTGCGCATATGTATGAGCCGTCGCATCCGGCGGTGTTGCGGATGATCTGGCGGACGGCACGCGCGGCAAAGGCCGCGAAGATTCCGGTGAGCGTCTGCGGTGAGATGGCGGGCGATCCGTTGTTCAGCGAAATGTTGATAGGGCTCGGCATTACGTCGCTGAGCATGTCGGCGGTTTCCATACCGGTGGTGCGCGCGGAGATTTCACACTTGCGCTATGCGCTTGCGCGGAAGTTTGCGGTGCGGATGCTGCGCATGTCTACGGGCGCGGAGATACTGGATCAGATGCAACGGCGCACGAAGCAACGGAGCGCGCTGGACGAGTATCTGGAAGTATTTTCGGGCGAACGCCCCAAGGATCGATAGCGAAATGCGGCGGCGAGTAACCATATTGGGATCGACGGGGTCGATTGGCAAGAGCGCGCTGGACGTGGTGCGCCACTATCCCGATCGGTTCGATGTTGTTGGACTGGCCGCGCACTCGAACGTTGCGCTGCTTGCGGAACAGGTGCGAGAATTTTCGCCGGAATATGTGGCCATTGGTGACCCTTCGGCCGCAAAGTCCATCGCTGAATTGTTGCCGGGCGTGCGTGTCGCGAGCGGCGCTGACGCGATTGTGGCGATCGCGGCGGCACCCGCGGACATTGTGCTATGCGGCATGGTGGGGGCGGCGGGATTGCGGCCCGTACTGAGCGCGATCGACGCGGGCAATACGATTGCCCTTGCGAACAAGGAACCGCTGGTGATGGCGGGGCCGCTGATCATGGCGCAGGCGCGGCATGTAAACGTGTTGCCGGTGGACAGCGAGCACAACGCGATATTTCAGTGCCTGCACGGACATCGCATCGAGGACGTTCAGTGCATACACTTGACGGCGTCCGGCGGTCCATTCTATGGAAAGCCGCGCGAGACCCTGTTGGGCGTAACGCCCGCGCAGGCGACGCGGCACCCGACGTGGGACATGGGCGCGAAGATCAGCGTGGACTCTGCGACCTTGATGAACAAGGGCCTCGAGGTGATTGAGGCGATGTGGCTTTTTGGGTTGCCGCTCGACAAGATCGAGGTGGTGATTCATCCCCAGAGCATTGTGCATAGTCTTGTGGAGTTTACGGACGGCAGCATTCTGGCCCATCTTGGGCTGACAAACATGAAGTTTCCGATTCAGGACGCGTTGACCTGGCCGGAGCGCGTTGCGGAGCCGATGGGCCGGCTGGATTTGACGACCATGCGCGAATTGACCTTTGCAAAGCCCGACTTCAGCGAGTTTCCCTGTCTCGCCTATGCGATGGAGGCGGCGCAGGCGGGCGGCACCGCGCCGGCAATCCTGAATGCGGCGAACGAGAGCGCGGTGGATGCGTTCTGCAAGGGCCGTATAGAATTTCTACGCATCAGTGAAGTGGTGCGCGATGTATTGGACGAATGCCCGGCGTCGCAAGACGTGACGCTGGAAGCGGTCTTGGATGCGGACAGGCAGGCGCGCGCGCGCGCGGTGCATGTCATGGCAGGTCTTGGAGTATAAGCCTTGCAATACCTTTTTGATATCGCGATTTTCATTCTGGTGCTCGGCGAGTTGGTGTTCTTTCACGAATTGGGGCACTTTCTCGCGGCGAAGGCTTGCGGCATCTACTGCGAACGGTTCAGTCTGGGCATGCCGCCGCGCCTGTTTGGGTACAAATATGGCGAGACTGATTACTGCATTGGAATGCTTCCGATCGGTGGTTACGTCAAGATGGCGGGGCAGGAAGACGTTCCGCTGAGCGAAGACGAGCGCAAAGAGCAGTACGGCACCATTCCGCCGAACCGTTGGTTCATGAACAAGCCAGTTTGGCAGCGCGTGATTGTGATCGCTGCCGGGCCATTCATGAATATCGTTTTGGCGATTGCGATCTTCGCGATCCTGGTTGGCTTTGGCGCGGAGTTTCCCGAGCAGAAGCACGACAACCGCATCGGCAATATAGAGGACGATGCGCCGGCGGCCAGCGCACCGCTGTACGTCGTCCGCGAAGATGGCGTGCAGTCCGATTTTTCAAAAGAGCCGGATGCGAAGGGGTGGAAGACCGGGGACCGAATACTTTCCATCAATGACAATCCCGTGTCCAACATCATGGACGTGGCGATCGAAGGTGTGCTGAGCGGAGGCGAGCTGGTTGTCGCGAAAATCGAGCGCACGAACGACGACGGGACTGTAACGCAGTATTTGTCGCCTATCCAGCCTGCGAAACTTTCGGACGACGAGCATGTGCGCGTGGGGATCGAGCCGTTCCGTACGGCGGTGGTCGATGCGGTGCTGGAGGGGATGCCGGCAGCGGAGGCAGGGCTGAAGAAAGGCGATGTGATTCGCCGCGTCGATGGACAGACCATCGACTCGACCACGTTTCGCAAGCGGATAACGACATCGGAACCTGGGACGCGGTTCGCTGCAGAGATTGAGCGCGACGGCGCGCTGCTGTCCGTGAATCTCACGCCAAAAGTAATTGGCGCGTTTGAAGACATCATTGTGGTGCCATCGACCGACTGGGTGGATGGTCTGGATTATTCGAAGCCGATACTCGTCACGGAGAAGGACAGTGCGCTGCTTTCCGGTTCCGGATTCAAGACGGGTGACGCGATTATATCGGTAAACGGTGAAAAGCTGACATCGGCGGTATTGAGCAAACTCATTACGCGTTCGGAGGCCGAGAAACTGCAGGTAGTTGTGGAGCGCGCGGGCACCTTTGGGCTGGGCGCGGTATCGCAGATTACGTTGCCGGACGTTACCGCGGGCCAGTTGGTGCAGGCGGTGACGGCGTTCGATTCGATGATGCCGCCGACGATTGCGTCGATTTCCGAAGAGAAGAGCAAAGAGACCGGCTTACAGATCAAGGACATTATCGAAGAGATTGATGGTCAGCCGGCGACTGCGGCGTTGGTGACGCAGATTCGCGACTCGCGCATCGGCCAAACCGTGACGGTGAAGGTGCGCAAGCCGGCGATAGGCTACGGGGTCATGCGCGAGGAATCTTCCAAAGACGCGACGTTGTCCGTTGTCAGTTCGGGTGTGGTCGGCGTGTTGTTCGATCAGCGCATGACTTACTATCGCGCGCCGCTGGGCCGCGTGCTGCCGGAAGCGTTTCACGAGACGTGGAAGATGATGAAGTTGACGGGGCGGACCTTGCAGACGCTCATCATGGGGCGCATCAGCGCGAAAGAGCTGGGCGGCCCGATCATGATTTATCAGGCGACGACGAACGCGGCGAAATTCAGCGGATATGTTGGATTAATGGAGACAACCGCGTTTATCAGCGTGAACCTGGCGATATTCAATTTGCTGCCGCTGCCCGTGCTGGATGGCGGGCACCTGTTGTTTCTTGCGATTGAAAGCATCCGGCGGAAGCCGATCAGCGCGAAAGTGATGGAGTGGGTGCAGCAGGCGGGATTGGTCTTTATTTTGGGGTTGATGCTGTTCGTGACGTACAACGACATTAGCCGGTGGCTTGGGAGTTTGATTCCGTAGCGGGGGCTTCGGAGCGGGTGGAGGCGCGCGCGCCTCCGGGCAGGAGAAGATAAGGTTCATGGGTGCGATTACGTGCAAGTTTGGGGGCACTTCGCTTGCGGAGGCCAGTTGTTTTCGCGACGTTGTGGCGATCATACAGTCGAATCCGGATCGGCGCTTCATCGTGCCGTCCGCGCCGGGCAAGCGAAAGCCCGAGGACAAGAAGATCACCGACCTTTTGTATGCGTGGCACAGTCTGCTGAGCCAGGATCTCGATCCTTCGCAGCCACGAGAAATAATTGCGGGACGATTCAAAGAACTTGCGCGCGATTTGGGTGTCGATTTTCCAATCGAGGAGCACCTCGAGCAGATCGCGAAAGAAGCGATTACCCATACCGAACCGGACTATTTGGCGTCGCGCGGGGAATATCTCAGCGGACAGTTGCTTTCGCGGCTTTTGGGGGCGACGTTTGTCGATCCTGCCGAGTGTATTCTTTTTGACGACGATGGCGATCTCGATCCGAAGACCTACGAGGTGCTTGGAAATCGGCTTAGCGGTGCCGGCATTTTTGTTGTGCCTGGATTTTATGGGGCACTGGCGGACGGAAAGATAAAGACGTTTTCGCGGGGTGGCAGCGACGTGACCGGGTCAATTGTGGCGCGGGCGTCGAAGTCGCGTTTATACGAGAACTGGACTGACGTATCCGGGTTTCTGGTGGCGGATCCGCGAATCGTGCCGGGTTCGCGCGGGATTGGCGAAGTGACGTACAAAGAGCTTCGCGAGTTGTCGTATATGGGCGCGAACGTATTGCACGACGAAGCCATTTTCCCGGTGCGCGAGCCGAAGATTCCGATCAACATTCGCAACACAAAACAGCCCGACCATCCGGGCACGATGATACTGGCGGAGCGCGAAGCGCGGGAACCGATTGTGGGTATTGCCGGGCGCAAAGGCTTCACGATGATCAATATCGAGAAGGCCTTGATGAACAAGGAGCGGGGATTCGGGCGCCGCACGCTTGCGGTGCTGGAAGAGCACGGGGTGAGTTGGGAGTTGATGCCGTCGGGGATCGACAATCTTTCGGTAATCGTTGAAGACGAAGAATTGCAGAACAAGACGAGCGCGATTCTAAAAGCGATACAGCGGACCTGCCAGCCGGACAGGGTTTCGGTGACGGAGGGTCTTGCGCTAATCGCGACGGTGGGCCAGGGAATGGCGGGGACGGTGGGCGTAGCGGGGCGCCTTACGACGGCATTGGCGAATGCGGGCGTGAATATCCGGGTGATCGATCAGGGGTCATCCGAAAACAACATCATCGTCGGGGTCGAGGACGACGATCTTGAGAAGGCGGTGCGCGCCATTTATGGTGCGTTCAGCGAGTAAGGAGCATGCATGCGCCGCACAAAGATCGTCTGTACCCTTGGGCCGAGTTCGAGTAGCCGCGAGACCATTGACGCGCTGATCGCGGCGGGGATGGACGTAGCCCGCCTGAATTTTTCTCACGGCACTTACGAAGTGCATCGAAAAACCTACGAGACCGTGCGCGAAGCGGCCGCGGCGCAGCGCAAGAGCGTCGCGATACTGATGGACCTGCAAGGCCCGAAGATACGCACGGGCAAACTGGTTAATGGCCACTCTGTCGAATTGAAGCAGGGCGCGGCATTCATCATTACCAGCGAACCGATTGTCGGCACTGCCGATCGCGTTTCCACTACGTATGAACCCCTGCCGCAAGACGTGAAAGCAGGCGATCGCATCTTGATTGCCGACGGCGCGATGGAACTTCGGGTGGAACGGGTGACTCCGCCTGAGGTGCACTGCACGGTGCTGCGGGGCGGGATGCTGGGCGAGAGCAAGGGGATGAATCTGCCGGGTGTGTCGATTACCGCGCCGAGCCTTACGCCGAAAGACATCGAGGACCTTGAGTTCGGGCTGGCGCTGGGCGTGGATTACGTTGCGCTGTCGTTTGTGCGCACGCCAAGCGATGTGGTCGATCTGAAGTGCCGGATTGCGTCGATGGGTAAGAGCACGCCGGTTATCGCGAAAATCGAGCGGCCCGAAGCGCTATCGCGGTTCAGCGATATCGTCGAGTCCGCGGACGCGATTATGGTTGCGCGCGGCGACCTGGGTGTTGAAGTCGATTTGCATCGTGTGCCGCAGATTCAGAAGTCCTTGATTCGCATGTGCAACGAGTTGGGCGTGCCGGTGATAACGGCGACGCAGATGTTGGAATCGATGATGACCAATTCCCGGCCGACGCGCGCGGAGGCCGCGGACGTGGCGAACGCGATCTATGATGGCACGGACGCGGTCATGCTTTCGGGCGAGACGGCCAACGGTATGTATCCGATACAGGCAATTACCACGATGGCGCAGATCGCGGAGGGCGCGGACGACGCAATCGCCGCGACACCGCATCATGAGATGCATGGGCGATTGCGCGATCACATGC
>CALEZK010000494.1 GCA_937928585.1 uncultured bacterium
GAGCCAGCCCTCGAGCGGGACGGTGTCGTTGTTGAGGAAGACGAGGTATTTGCCGGTGGCATGCTTCACGGCGGTATTTCTCACCACGCCGATGCAGCGGGTTTCTTCTCGCACGACTCGCGCGCCCAGGCGCTCGGCGACTTCCGCGGTGCGGTCGGTGCTGACATTGTCCGCGACAACGACTTCCACTGGTTCGCCGAGGGCGGCTTCCGCCCGCCTCAACGCTTCGAAGGTGGAAGGAAGAAACTGTTCTTCGTTATACGCGGGGATGATGATTGAAAACCTGCTCATGTGAGCCTGCCTTTCAAAACGGTGTCAGTTCCGGCCACGCACGGTACATTTGGAACTATACCGGCCGATTCCGAATCTGTGACGTTAGGCCATTGCGGGTTCGCGAATGCCAATTGCGTCTAGCACGGCATATTCGTCGGCTTCGACTGTTACGGGTTGTTCCGCCGCCATGATCGCGTTGTCGGGATCCTTCAGGCCGTGGCCGGTCAGAACGCAGGTTACGCGCAGGCGTTGCCCTGTGAACGGCTCCGCTTTGTCGAAGTAGCCCTGTCCCGCGAGCTTGATTAACCCCGCGATACTTGCGGCGCTCGCGGGTTCGCAGAAGATGCCTTCCGTCGCGGCCACTTTCTTGTACGCCTCGCGAATCTCGTCGTCGGTAACGCTGTCAATGACACCCTTAGACTCGTCTCGCGCCGCTTCGGCGCCAGTCCAACTTGCGGGATTGCCAATTCTTATTGCAGTCGCATAAGTCTGGGGATCCTCGACCGGGTGGCCCAATACGATTGGAGCGGAACCAGCCGCCTGAAAACCGAGCATTACGGGGAGATTCTTCACAAGACCGTCTTTGTGGTATTCCTTGAAGCCTTTCCAATATGCGGTGATGTTGCCGGCGTTTCCGACCGGAAGGCAATGGTAGTCGGGGGCGAAGCCTTCGAAATCGTCGACGATTTCGAAAGCGCCGGTTTTTTGTCCTTCAATACGATACGGATTCACCGAATTCACAAGCTGAATGGGGTGCGTTTCGGTGATCTGACGCACGAGGCGAAGCGCCTCGTCGAAATTGCCTTTAACCTGAATTACCTTCGCGCCATGGATCATCGCTTGGGAAAGCTTGCCGAGGGCAATCTTGCCCTCGGGAATCAGCACAGCGCATTTGATGCGCGCGCGCGCCGCGTAGGCAGCGGCTGAGGCAGAGGTATTTCCGGTTGAAGCGCATATCACGGCTTTAAAGCCATCTTCGACTGCCTTGGTGATGGCCATAGTCATGCCGCGATCCTTGAAGGAGCCGGTCGGGTTGAGGCCTTCATACTTAAGATAGACGTCGAGTTTCGGATGGATTGCCGCGCTGAGATTGTGGGCCTGGACCAGCGGCGTGGACCCTTCGTTCAAGGTGATGACGCAGGTCTTCTCCGAGACAGGCAGAAACTTCCGGTAACGTTCGATGAGGCCGCGATTGATCATTTTCCTGCCTTGTTTCCGAGCGCGAGGGGTAAGCCCTGGCACGCCAGCCCTTTCGCTTTCCTGGTATGGAGTTTGGTCAACATCAGTCGCTCAAGACGCGCAGAAGATGCGTCGGTTCATGGACCACGTCGAGCGCGTCAATCTCGGCGACGGCATCACGCACAGCCGATTCGATCGTTACTTCGGTCATCAAGATGACGTGGACGCGATCCTCTTCGTGTTTCTCTTTTTGGCTCACTGCGCCGATGCTGACGCCGTGGTTGCCGAGTATCGTGCAGATCTTGCCCAAAACGCCGGGGATATCGCGCGTGGTGATTCGAAGGTAGTACTTGCCCTGCACAAGTCCCATATCGCGAATGGGGCGTGATTGCGCGTAGGAGAACGGGGCGGGCGCGGGTGCATCACCGCGCCGCGCGATGTCTATGATGTCCGCGACGACAGCGCTTGCAGTCGGCATACGGCCCGCGCCGCGACCGTAGTAAAGGGTGGCATCAGAGATGTCGCCCTTCACGTAGACCGCATTGAACTCGTTGCGTACGGACGCGAGGAGGTGGTCTTCCGGCACGAGCGTGGGGTGGACGCGAACTTCAATTTCGCCATTGATTGAACGCACGATTGCGAGCAGCTTTATAAGATAGCCGAGGTCTTGCGCGTAGTGAACGTCGGAGTGGGTAACCTTGGTAACGCCTTCGACGTGAATGTCGTCAAGGTTTACTTCAGTCGCGTAACAGAGCGACGCAATAATTTGGCACTTGTGCGCAGTGTCGTGTCCTTCTATGTCAAGATCGGGCGGCGTTTCGGCGAAACCGAGACGCTGCGCGATTTTGAGTGCGTCGTTGAAATCGTGGTTGTCGTAGGTCATTCGGCTGAGGATGTAATTGCAGGTGCCATTGAGAATGCCGCAAACGAATTCGATGCGATTTGCGGCCAGGCCCTCGCGCAAAGCCTTGATGATCGGAATGCCGCCAGCGACCGCCGCTTCGAAACGCAATTCCACGCCGTTCTTGATTGCCGCCGCGGTGAGTTCCGGGCCGTGGTGCGCCAAGAGCATTTTGTTTGCGGTTACGACGTTCTTGCCCGCGTTCAGTGCATCAAGGATGAAGGTCTTGGCAGGCTTGATGCCGCCAATGAGTTCGCAAACGACATTGACTTTTGGATCGTTAATGAGGGACTTCGCATCCGAACTCTTGGCGATGCCTTCCAACGCGAAATCCGCAAACTGCTCTGTTCTTGCGTCAGCCACGTGGACAAGCGATACGTCCACGCCGGCTTTGCTCACGATGACATCACGGTTTGCCAGCAGGGCGCGAATCACGCCGCCGCCTACGACCCCAGCCCCAATTACACCTACCCCAACTGACATGAAAGCTACTTTCCCTTGCAGAGTACGATGCGGGTAGGGCGAGGAGCCTCGCCCTACCCGATTACCGCAATTACATTTCCAAAACGCAGAGTACGTCGCCGACCGATACTTCGTCGCCTTCCTGGACCAACTTCTCCTGAACAACGCCGCTCTTCGGCGCGGGAAGGCTGAACGCTGCCTTGTCGGTGGTCAATTCGACGATGTCTTCGCCTTCCTTCACGTTGTCCCCCTCTTCGACGAGCCAATAGGACACCGTCGCCATATCGCCGCCATCATCGCCCAATGTGGGCAGTTTCACTTCGTAGGTCATCTCCGTTCCGTCTCCTTTTATATCTCGCAGGAAGCAGCACTGCCTACAGTGCTCGTTTTTCCGTGCGCAAATTCACTAGCTTTTCGACTGCACTGACCGTGCGCAGACTTTTCAAGTAGTACGCGACTCCCATGAGCACGAGGATTGTTGCCCCAATCGTAATGAGTAGCTGCGTGGAAAATGAAAAACCAGATTTGTCCATCAGCCAATCAAGCGCTCTGGTCGCTGAAATAAACACGTATAAGAAAGTTAAGAAGGCGGATGAAAAGTGGATTTGCATAATCTTTTGTATGCAATACGTCGCTTCGGAACCTCCATCTAGTGGTATATCGGTAATCTCTGGAGTTCTACGCAAGGTGTGGCCCAAGGTATACCAGACGGGAATAGCGAAGAATGAAACGGACGAGAGTTGAATCAGACATTTAAGAATGGCAGTCTCCGACCAATCGTGTAGAAACAAGTAAAAAAGTGAAACTGCCGCGATCACAATTAGTGACACGGTTACTGGGCGTTTGGCGCTAAAGAATAAGTATTTAGTCTCTTTGGTCATAAATAAACGTTGCTATACAGCTTGCACGCGATTCCGCGCCCAATCCACTTCCATCAACTCTTCCGACCGATACGAACTCCGCACAAACGGTCCGGCAACAGCGCAGCCGAAGCCGATTCCGTAAGCGTACTCTTCTCATTCCTTGAACTTTTCCG
>CALEZK010000495.1 GCA_937928585.1 uncultured bacterium
ACGCTCGACCCCGGTTTGAATAGTCCCGCCCCTGAAGGTATAGTAGGGGTCCCTCGCTCGCAGGGGATCAGGCGCATCCCCGGCACGTACAGATTGCGGCAATTGGGGAATGTACGTTTTGCACGGACTGGAGAAGTAGCATGAGCACTGCCAAATTGAACTATAACGGGAAAGACTATGAATTTCCTGTCATCGTGGGCACGGAAAACGAAGCGGCTATTGACCTTACGCAGCTTCGGGCACAGACCGGGGCAATAACCTACGACCCAGGGTACGGCAATACAGGCTCCTGCAAAAGCGCGATCACCTTCATTGACGGTGAAAAGGGAATCCTTCGGTACCGTGGCTATCCGATCGAGGAACTCGCGGTATCCTCGAAATTCTCGGAAGTCTGTTTCCTGCTCATCTACGGCCATCTCCCCAACGAGAAAGAACTCAGCGAGTGGCGCCGCCAGCTTACGCTCAATAGTTATATTCATGAGAGCATGATCAATTTCTTCGACCATTACCCGCCGACGGCCCATCCCATGGCCATCCTGTCGGCGATGGTCGCCTCGCTCTCGACCTTCTACCCTGATTCCGACGACGACGAACGACTCGACACCAATATTGTCCGTCTGCTTGCAAAGGCGAAGACGCTCGCGGCATTTTCCTACAAGAAGACCCGCGGCGAACCCATCATCTATCCGATCGCTTCGCAATCGTACGCCGCGAATTTTCTGTTCATGATGTTCGGGTCGCCGGCCGAGCCGTACGTCGTTTCGCCGCTGCTCGAGCGCGTGCTGAACATGCTGCTTATTCTCCACGCAGACCACGAACAGAACTGCTCGACATCCACCGTTCGCATGGTGGGCAGTTCCGGCGCGAACCTGTATGCGTCGATCTCCGCCGGGATCAGCGGGCTTTGGGGCCCGCTTCACGGCGGCGCTAACCAGGAAGTCATCGAGATGCTGGAGCGCATCGTCGCCGACGGTTGCAACTACAAAAAATATATCGATATGGCGAAAGACAAGAACTCGGGCTTCCGCCTCATGGGTTTTGGTCACCGTGTGTACAAGAACTTTGATCCGCGTGCCACGCTATTGCGCAGCGCCTGCGATGACGTGCTCAAGGAGCTTGGGGTCAATGAGCCCCTGCTCGAAGTTGCAAAACAGATTGAAGAGATCGCGCTGAAGGACGAGTTTTTCATCGAGCGCAAGCTGTACCCCAACGTAGACTTCTACATCGGCATCATCTACCGCGCGATTGGGATCCCGACGGAGATGTTCACCGTCATGTTCGCGATTGGGCGCATGCCGGGCTGGATCGCCCAATGGAAGGAAATGCGCGCGGAATCGGGCAACCGCATTCATCGTCCGCGGCAGATCTACACGGGCGAAAACCTCCGCGCTTACGTTCCCGTGGAAAAGCGCTGAGCGCGAGCAACTGCTAAGCGCCGCGAATCGTTTTCTCGGTGGAAGGGTCGAAGTAGTGGGCGCGATCCATCGCAACATCGATAACGTGTGGCGCGTCCACAGCCGGCTCGGTGTCGGAGATGATTCGCGCCGTCAACGTCTGCTTGCCAAGCGCAAGGTATAGATAAATTTCCGAGCCCATCGGCTCGACGACTTCCACTTTCGCGCTCAGACTCTTCCCGTCGACCGCAGTCTGCGTGGCGTTCTCCGAAAAATGCTCGGGCCGGATACCCAGCGTGATCTTCTTGCCGCTGTACGCCTCGAGCGCAGCGCGATGCGAGGCGTCCACAAGCAGATCGATTGTTCCATCCGCCGAACGAAACCGCAATGCGCCGTTTGACGCATAAATCTCGCCGTCGATCATGTTCATGGGCGGACTGCCGATGAATCCCGCCACGAATTTGTTCACGGGACGGTTGTACAGTTCGAGGGGTGTTGCAATCTGTTGAATCACGCCGCCCAGCATCACGACAATTCGGTCACCCATGGTCATGGCTTCGACCTGGTCGTGCGTCACGTAGATCATAGTAGACTGCAATCGGTTGTGCAGCTTATTGATCTCGGCGCGCATCTGCACGCGTAGTTTCGCATCCAGATTGGACAGCGGCTCGTCGAACAGGAAAACCTTTGGATTGCGGACAATAGCCCGGCCCACGGCCACACGCTGGCGCTCGCCCCCGGAGAGGGCCTTGGGCTTGCGATTCAGCAGATGTTCGATACTCAGTATTTTCGCGGCTTCGTGCACGCGCTGTTCGATCTCCCTGCTCGGAAGACGACGCAGCATCAAGCCAAACGCCATGTTCTTAAAGACGGTCATGTGCGGATACAGGGCGTAATTCTGGAATACCATCGCGATGTCGCGGTCTTTGGGCGCAACGTCGTTCACAACGCGACCGTCGATTCGCACCTCACCGGACGAGATATCTTCCAAACCGGCGATCATTCGCAACGTGGTCGACTTGCCGCACCCCGAAGGCCCGACCAGTACCACGAATTCCTTGTCTTCCACCACCAGAGAGGCGTCTTTTACCGCATTTACGCCGCCTTGATAGGTTTTGAATACATTCTTCAGCTCTACACGCGCCATGAGCCGCCTTTCCAACCGCAATCCCGGAATGCCAGCATTGAATTCACCCAAGTGGGACGAATGCAGATACTACGGCACCCGGACACTGGTTTCAAACTATCCCCGTAATTTGGACGGAATGCTTGAATTGATCCTGGCCACACCCTACGCTGGAAACGGGTGGAGGGAAACACATGCGCGACATTGCGGGTAAGGTCGCATTGGTGACCGGAGCGGGCAGCGGCATAGGCCGGGAAACAGCGCTTGCGCTGTCGCGGGAGGGCGCCCAACTCATTATCTGCGATGTGAACGCCGAGGGACTCGGCGCGGTTCGCGCGGAAATCGAGTCTAGCGGAACATGTTTGCTCGCCGAGCGTGTAGATGTGTCAAGCTTCGACGAGATGCGTGCATTTGCGGACAAGGTCCACGCTATCGTTCCGGCCGTAGACATTCTGGTCAACAATGCAGGCGTCGGACTCGTTGGCACCATTCTGACCACGACCTACGAAGATTGGCAATGGATCATCGGTATTAATCTTTGGGGCGTAATTCACGGCTGCCACCTTTTCACGCCAAAAATGGCGGAACGCGGCGCCGGAGGCCACATCGTCAACGTTTCGAGCATGCTCGGCTTTAACCCCTCGCCGGATATTGTTGGGTACTCGACGGCTAAGTTTGGCGTGTTCGGCATGTCCCTTTGCATGGCCGATGATTTGGCCGAACACAACATTGGGGTGTCGGTGATTTGCCCCGGCATCATCAACACCAACATCACGCGGCAGGCGCGCATCGCCGGTCACGCAGACACGGAAGCATTGCGGAGCAAAGTCGTTGCGTTCTATGGAAAGCGCAACTACGGCCCCGAAAAAGTCGCGCGCGCAATTGTAAAGGCGATTAAACGAGGACAGGTCATTGTGCCGGTATCGCCCGAATCCTGGTTTGGCTATATCTTCAACCGGATATGGCCGGGTGGAAACCGTGCATTTTGGCTTTGGACCGCAAGAAGAATCCAGCGGTGACCATGGCTGTAGTCGTGCAACAAGAAACGAACGTCGCCGATGATCGATCCGGCAAACATTGCATCATCGGCGCGGGTTTTACCGGTCTGGCGATGGCGCAAGCGCTCAAGCGCCACGGGATTCCCTATGACCAACTCGAAGCCGACGACGCGATCGGCGGCAACTGGTATCACGGTGTCTATGAAACCGTGCACATCATCTCGTCGCGCAAGACGACAGAGTACGGCGATTTTCCCATGCCCTCGGATTGGCCCGATTTTCCAAGTGCGCAACAGATGCTCGAATACTTGAATCGCTATGCGGACCATTTTCAGTTGCGGGAGCACCTATCATTTAATACCGAAGTGACCTGGATCGAACCGGCCGCTGGAGATAAATGGGAGGTGACGCTGAAATCCGGCGAGAAGCGCCTCTACGGCGGTGTACTCATTTGCAACGGCCACCACTGGGACTGCCGCTATCCAAGCTATCCCGGGGCATTCACCGGCGAAGTCATGCACTCGAAGCAATACAAGAATCCGACGATATTGAAAGGCAAGCGCGTACTCGTCGTTGGCGCGGGAAATTCTGGTTGCGACATTGCGGTCGAGGCGGCGCGCTTTGGTGTTGCATCGCACATCAGCCTGCGGCGCGGCATCTGGATCATGCCGCAGACCATTGCGGGCATTCCCACCGTTGAGTTTCTTCAACCGTGGATGCGCGGTTGGTTGCAGAGCGTATCGATGAAGTTGTTACTGCGCATATTCGTCGGGAAGATGTCCCGCTACGGCCTGCAGGAGCCGGATTTTCCGATCTTCGAGCGTCACCCAACGATCAATTCGCAGTTGCTGTATTACCTGAAACATGGACGCATCACGCCCCACCGCGACGTCACGCGCCTCGAAGGAAATCGCGTGGAATTCGTGGATGGGGAAACTGTCGAAGTGGATTTGCTGGTGTATGCCACCGGTTTCAACGTGAGCATTCCGTTTCTTGCGCCCGGCGTGATCGAATGGAAAGAAGGCTACCCCGACACCATTCAGGGAATCTTTCCGCAGCGTCACAAGAATCTGTATGTCGTTGGGATCGGGCAGCCGCGCTACGGGGCTGGGCCTTTGCTCACAGTCGGCGCGGAAGCCCTCGCGCAGAGCATACTTGTCCAGCCGAAGTTAAAACGCCCGTTGGGCGCGGTGCTGAAAAAACTGGGACGCAAGCCGCTGGAAAGCTATCTCATGGATCCCCATGAAGCGATGCGCAATGCAAGAAAAATGGCGCGCAATGCGGGCAGGCTGCCCTTAATGGAGCGATGGTTCTTTCGCAACGATTCCTAGCGAAGAATGTGCTTATCCGTCCTGCGCGCAACGCTTCCGATAACGGCGAAATGTTTCGACGACAAAAGCGAGCACCGTGAATAGCGTTACCCCTTGAGAAACTTGCCAAATCCTCCACTCGTCGAGATTGATCGCTGGGTTTGACGATGCTGCAATAAGCCCTGCCAGATAAGGCGAGAGAATTGCCCACCATTCTGTGTTTGAGAGGAAGATCTCTGCAAGCGACTCATCAATCACAATAATCACGATAGCGACGCCGATCATCATGACCGCACTCAACACGAAGGAAGCCACCACGGCGGATGGCATGCGTTTGGCAGTCGCCGAACAACACGCGGTAATGCTCCAGGTGGTCAACAGACATGTTCCAAGCATGAAAGTGGCGTAGAAATGTGTCCGAAACGTTATGGGCAGCCCGGCGATGAAAATGGGCGCAGTGCCCAGCAAGGCCATGACAAAGAGGATTCCTGCAACGCGGAGCGCCGCCATCAGCTTGCCGGCTACGAGCGATTCCTCGCGTATCAGCGTGCTGCGCAAGGCATCGAAGTTCGAGCGCTCAATCTCCTTTGTAAACAGGTTGCCGGTAATCGCGATCAGAAGCCCGGGCAACAGGACGGCCTGTAGCGTTTGCCAGGCGAGATAGACCTGCTGCAGCGCCCGGTCACTCGTATTGGCGGCGACCCCGATAAAGGTGGTAGATGCAAGCAACGAAAGACCGAGCGGCACCCAAACAATCAACAGACCGGACCAACCACGCAACGGGAACTCGAATCGTTTTTCGCGTTCATATTGCACGTTGGAGTGGTCGGAGAATTGCCGCCACCGATAGCGCCTTCCGAACCGTCGCGCGCTTTTCGCCACAAGTTCGCTTGGCATTCCCCAATGGCGTCGCACCGAGATATGCGCTGCAACCACGCAGACCAGCGCCAGCAACACGCCTAGCGCGCTGCAAAACTCCACCGC
>CALEZK010000496.1 GCA_937928585.1 uncultured bacterium
AACATGTTCTGACATTCAATTTCCACGAGCCATATCTCTGCATGATGGCGAAAACAGGTCTGCGCATTACCGTAGGCCTGTATGAAAAGCCGCCCTATGCCCGCGAGTGGCAAAAAAAATTCCGTCCCATTCCCGCGAATATCGAGTTTGCGAAGGAAGCCGAATGGCGCCGCGAACTCGATGCGGGTACCTATGACGTCGTCATCGCCCACAACGAAATGAATGCCGCGAATCTTTTCGGTGCGCCGGTGCCGGGCATTCTGGTTTGCCATAACCGCCGGACTTTTCTGGAGACCACCGTTTCTGGAGATGCCGCGCAGGGGAAGCAGGCATATGAGAAATTGCTTGCGCGATTGCGAGATCGCTTTCATTTCGTCTTTATTTCCGATTCCAAGCAGCGGGATTATGGCATCGAAGGCAAGGTCATTCCCCCTGGCATCGATGTGGAAGAATACGGCGGCTATATTGGTGATGAAGTCGAAGTTCTGCGCGTCGGCAACGCCATGCGCACGCGCAATCTCATGTTTGATGTCGACTTTCAGGAGAAGGTATGCGCGGGTTTTCCAAACAGGGTGCTCGGCGAAGATGCCGCCATGCCGCAGGCGCGTCCCTCCCGCTCTTTCGACGATCTGCTCGCACACTATCGCACCCTTCGTTGCCTCCTCCACGTCACCCGTGAGGAGTACGAGGACGGTTACAACCTGTCCATGCTGGAAGCAATGGCTTGCGGCATGCCGGTTGTCTCGCTCGCAAATCCTACTTCTCCCATTACCGATGGCGTCGATGGTTTCCTTTCCTACGACGCAGATCAACTTCGAAGCCGCATTCAATCGCTGCTCACGGACATTGAGTTTGCCAGGGTCATCGGCGGCAAAGGACGCGATACGGTCGCCCGCAAGTTTCCTATGTCCGTTTTCATCGAGCGCTGGCGCGCGGTGATCGAAGAAGCGGTTGAGCAAGGAGCGGCGAAGCGCCCCGCCGCAAAACCTGCCGCAAGTGATATTCCGCGCGCAAATATTGTGCTGGAGTATTGCAGTTCGCCCTTTAGCACCGCCCGATACATCGAAAACGCGCTGCGAGCAGACCAGAATGTGAAGACCATTGGCACCCGCGTCCCTGGCGCGTTACTTGCTGAATGGGGATTCAACAGTACGCCGCCGAATCATCCCACACATGATATTCCCCGCGAATTCTCGCAAACCTTGAGCAGCGCGCTCGCCACTTTGCCCGATGATTTCGATCCTTCGATGTATATCTGGGTGGATTCAGGCGTAGATGACTTGCCAAATGACCTTGACGCACTTCAGATTCCCAAGATTGCGTATATCATCGACACGCACTGCGCGCTGGATACCCGACTTGCGATCGCGAAGCGGTTTAATTTCACTTTTCTAGCGCAACGCTCCCGGCTGAATGATTTTGTGAACGCGGGCATTGCAAACGTCGCGTGGTTGCCGCTCGGCTGCGACCCTGCCCTGCATGATGTCGGCCCTCGGAATCGCCGATATGACGTAGCCTTTGTGGGTAGCGTTCCGGACGATCCAAACAGTCGCCGCGCAAAGCTAATCAATGCAGTGGCTACGGCCTTCCCAGACGCGAAGATAGGCAAATTCTGGCCCGAAGAAATGGCCGCGATCTATGCCGAGGCGAAGGTCGTCGTCAATTGCTGTGCCGCCCGCGACATCAACATGCGCGTCTTTGAAGCGATGGCTTCCGGCGCGCTCCTCATCACTGATGAAGCAGACGGACTAGAAGATCTCTTCACCGACAAGAAGCATCTCGTCATATACCGAAACGATGATGAACTGATCCCGCTGATTCAGAAATATCTCGCCGAGGATGAAGACCGTGAACGGATTGCGGCGGCAGGAAGGTCCCTGGTACTAAGCGAGCATACCTACCGGGACCGTGCGCGACGGATGACACTAATGGTCATGGAATCGCTCGGCGCGCTTGGTGGCTTAAGCGGCGAGTCTCGATTCAATCGCGGTGGATATTACCGCTCCCCGCGCCCGGAACTACAAGCGCAAGTGCCTCTGCGCGCGCAGCGCGTACTCGATTGCGGATGCGGCGGCGGCGAATTTGGATTGGCCCTCAAGCACCGGGGCGTTCGCGAAGTTTGTGGCATCGAAATTGTCGAGCGCGCGCACGCCATTGCGAGACAACATCTCGACAGCACTCTTTGCGGCAGCATTGAACAATTGGAGTTGCCCTGGTCCGATTCCTACTTCGATTGCGTCGTTTTCGGCGATGTCCTTGAACACCTCATAGACCCTACCGCCGCATTGAAGAAAGTTAGCCGGGTCCTGGCGGACGATGGCGTTATCGTTATGAGCATTCCAAACGTGCGTTTCTGGCAGACCGTCATGATGCACGCTAATGGACGCTGGCAGTACGAGGATGCCGGGATTATGGATCGTACTCACCTGCGTTTTTTCTGCGCGCCGGATATGGCGCAGATGGTCGCGGACGCGGGCCTTGAACTGGTAAAGCTGCAACCACTTTCCATGTGGCCCGCAAGCGAACTGCCGAGAGACGCCCGCAGTTGCCTCCGGCTCGGCAAGCTCTTACTCGGTCCATTGGATGATTCGGAGTATCAAGACCTTCTCGTCTATCAGTATCTCGTCGTCGCATCGAAACCCGGAATGGATCGTCTCGCGGATGCGCGCTTCGCGCTTGATCAACAGGACTACCAAGCCGCCTATCAACTCGCGGAAGAAGCGCAGGGCGTAAATGAAGGTGAACGCAGGCGTATCATGGCCAAGGCCTCCGCGCGCGCCGGGGATACTACCAAGGCTTCCGTCTTGTACAAGGCGGCGATTGCGCAAGTTCCGGACAATCTCGACGTGAAAGCGGAACTCGCCCTCGTGCTTGTTGCTTCCTCGAAGTACGATGAGGCTGAACCCATCATTCATGCCATTCTCGCCGTGGACCCGGATCATGACCGTACCCTGGGCGCGATGGGCCTCATCGCAGTCGCACGAAAGCAGTATGCGGATGCGT
>CALEZK010000497.1 GCA_937928585.1 uncultured bacterium
GTAATACTGGGTGCAAGTGGCTCGCCGCCACCCAGGAATGTGAAGTCCTTTCCTTTCAACACCAACGGCGCGGAACATTCCACTGCGCGCTCGGCGATTACATCGAACGCTTCAGGCCAGCGCTCGCCAGTGACCACTGGCACCCCCGGCTTGATTATCCCCGCCTTCTCAGCCGCTATCGCAGCGAGCGTATCGCCAAGGTACTTCTGATGATCGAACGCGATGTTGGTGATGACCGAAACCAGCGGCGCGACAACGTTGGTGGAATCGTATCGCCCCCCCATTCCCACTTCGATGATGGCAACATCCACTTTCTGCTGTTCAAACACGCGAAACGCAATCGCGGTGCACAATTCGAAATATGTGGGAGGGTTCGGCAGCCCATCGGATAGCGTTCGAAAGTATTCGATGTTTTCTTCAAGCGCGGCATTCGAGATTGGAACGTCATCGACGAGAAATCGCTCGGTGACGTCTATCAGGTGCGGACTCGTGAACCTGCCGACACGATAGCCCGCGGCGCGGAGGATCGAGGCAAGGAAGGCCACAACGCTGCCTTTGCCGTTCGTACCCGCGACATGCAGGGTTGGGTATGCGTGCTGCGGGTTTCCGGCGGCACGCAAAAGCAGTTGGATGTTCTCCAGCCCAAGTTTGATGCCGTGAAATTCGAGAGAGGCGAGATAGTCGCGCGGGCTCACTGCGGCGTGAGGTATTTGATCAGGCGGCCAAGCGTGCCGCGCATCTCGGTGCGGCTGACGATGCAATCGACAAAACCGTTCTTGTACTGCGATTCGGCTGACTGAAAACCCTCGGGCAATTTTACCTTCAAGGCGCCCTCGATGAGCCGTGGGCCTGCGAAGCCTATCTGCGCGCCGGGTTCGGCAATGAGTATATCGCCGATGCTCGCAAAACTTGCGTACACACCGCCGGTCGTCGGATGGGTAAGGACGGAGATGTAGGGCACGCCCGCTTCGTTCAGCGCGCGCACGCCATCGCTCGTCTTCGCCATTTGCATGAGGCCGAGGATACCTTCGTCCATACGCGCCCCGCCGGAAGACGTGAACACGACAAACGGCACGCGCTCGCGGATGGCGTCATCCGCCGCGCGGCAGAATTTCTCACCCAATGCGGATCCCATGCTCCCGCCGAGAAAACTAAAGTCCATTACGCCGAATACCGCGCGGTTCTGCTCGATCGCCCCGATACCGGTTACGATGGACTCGGTAACGTCGGTCTTGGCGCGCGCGCGTTTTGCGCGCTCGGGATAGGAATAGGACTGCTCGGGGATCACGAAGTCCAGCGGATCCGCGGTCTGCACTTCCTGATGGGTTTCTACGAAGGAATCCGGATCGAGCAGATACGCGATGCGCTGGCGCGCGGTGATGCGATTGTGGTGGCCGCACTGCGGACACACCATGCAATTCTCTTCGACCTCAGTGCTCGCAACGGTCTTTTCGCACCCCGGGCATTTCATCCACAGCCCGTCGGGCACGCTGCTCTTTCGGCCTATGACCGATACAAAGCGCCTGCGCTTCAAAAACGGCATGACGCGGACCCTCCCCGAAACACGCTCTCCCGCTTGGACGCGAGATCACCCCGCAGTGGTTTCAACGAAGTTCTCGGCATGGTAGAGCATCCGCCCGCAGTGGGGGCAAGCATGGACCTTTCCGGCGAGGATTTCATTTACCGCCTGGGGGGTGACGGTCATCTGGCATCCCCCGCAGGTGGTCCCCTTCATGGGGACAATCGCGGCGCCGGTTTTCTTGCTTATTCGGATGCGGTTGTACCGACCGTAAAGGACCGGGTCGATCTCGGTGATGATGGGATCGCGCCGCGCTTCGAGGGCTTGACGTGATTTTACCGCTTCCGCAAGCTCCGCGTCGATCTCCGCACACTGCGCGTCGATGCGCTTCTGCTCGGCATCGATTCGCTTCTTGTCTTCAGCCAGACGCGCCTTGGCGGCATCGACTTCATCAAGAAGTATCAAGATGCGCTCTTCCTTTGTGCCGATCTGCTTCTCGAGCATGTCTATCTCGTGCAGCAGCGCTTGATACTCTTCGTTCTTCTTGACGCTGTTCAGTTGGTTCTTGTACTTCGCGATCTGGCCTTGCTTGGCTTCGATATCTTTCTCGCAATCGCGCTGCTCGAGCTGGAGGGCCTTGAGCGCCTTGTCCCGCTCGTCGAGTTCAGCGGCGAGCCGTTTCTTCTGCACGTCGAACTTCCCCTTCTGCTTGGGAATTTCAAGTTCGCGCAGACGACACGCTTCGATTTTCAAGTCGAGCTCTTGCAACGACAACAGATTCTTCAAGGCAAACTGCCTCCTTGCTTGACCAACAGTACAGTGACCGCAAACCGATTCAAATGAAGAACCCCGCCCGAGGGCGGGGTGTATCTTACTTGATCCAGGGCATCATCTTCCTCAATTCCGCCCCGACCTTCTCAATCGGGTGGGAGGCATCCGCATCTCGGAGGCGTTGGAAGTTCTTTCCGCCTGCCTGATACTCGCCCAACCATTCCTTGGCAAACTCGCCGGACTGGATGCGCTTCAGCGCGACGCGCATGGCTTCTTTCGCTTCTTCGGTGATAATCTTCGGGCCGACTGAAAGTCCGCCGTATTCTGCGGTGTCGCTGACGCTGTAGTTCATGAACTTGAGTCCACCGCGGTAGTACAGGTCGACGATGAGCTTCAACTCATGCATGACCTCGAAGTACGCGATCTCCGGTTGATATCCCGCTTCCATCAGCACTTCGAAGCCTGCCTTGATTAGCGCCGCTGAACCGCCGCACAGCACGGTCTGCTCGCCGAAGAGAT
>CALEZK010000498.1 GCA_937928585.1 uncultured bacterium
CCAGGAAGGTGGTCAATACGAGTGCGCCCAACGCGCCCCCAAGGGTCTTATTGGGACTTGTATTCGGCGCGAGCTTGCGACGTCCCAGCGTCTTGCCCGAAATGTAGGCGAATACGTCATTCAATTCGACGCAGAGCAAGAGCAGAATAAGATACCCGCGGTAGTGCGGATCGTTTGCGAAATATCCCAAATGACCAAAGGCGCTGCCGAACAACAGAAATCCCAGCGCCCCAAGTGCGACCCGCTCGATGTATCCCTTTGGTTCATCTTTCAGAATCGCCGCTGCCGCAATGATGCTGATGGTCAACGGGGTGAGCGCGTTGAAGAACGCGTACCATTTGTCCAACACCGCAAACGTGACGACCACGATTCCGATTGCCACAATAAGACTTATCAACTTCTCGCGAAACAGCCCAACGGCGCGCGCATACTCGCGATAGCACACGAGGCTTAATACCCCGATGCCGAGTATCGTCCATAGGGCGCCAGCGAGAATTGGCCCGAGGAGCAATGGCGTCAGCACAAGCCAGGAGTAGTAGCGCAACATCAACTCGCGCCGGTGCGGTTCCGAGATGCGCTGCGTCTTTGCGAGTATCACGACAATTATTGGCGTGATTATCAATAGCGCCAACACCGCCATCGAAACATACAACACAACCGGATTCGCGAATGCCTGCGAATAGTCGACCAATCGCCTGCGCGTATCTTCGTCCACTACGTTTTCTTTCCAAGGTAAGCTGCGCTGCGTATCAACCTGCGCAACGCTGTCAATACTCCACCCACACTGATGATCAACAATCCGGCTGCGGCAGGCCCCCATTCCGACCACTCAAGTTGCCAACGCAATGGCGCCACGCCGCAGTAAACCGCGACAAGTGTCACAATCGCCATGCGGTGTTGCTTTGCCATGGGACCGCAGAAGTCGTTCGGTGCGCCCGCGGCCTTGCCGATTGCGCGGACATACGCGACGAACAATGCCACGCAAGCGGCGACGAATCCCAAAATCACGCTTCCCCCAGCGGCATAGCCCAAACCAATGAGAATCGCGGCATCGGACACCCGGTCCGGCACCTCATTGTAAAGCTCGCCAACGGGGGACGCTTCCCCCCGTTGGATCGCCACCATACCGTCAAACATATTCGCCAGAAGCCGGCATTGGGCAAACGCCGCTCCAGCCAACCATCCCGCGCGGGCGAACTCGGGGAATGTGCCAGTCGATGCCAACGCCAGACCCGATACAACCCCGCTGAGCATTCCCAAAACGGAAATCGTGTTGGCCGATATCCCGCTGCGCGCAAGTACATCCGCCACGCGCTTTGACGCAGTCCATTCCCGTGAGGCAATAGGCCGTCGCTCGATCTTCGTAGGTTCCCCATCCTGCATCCAATAATTCCAATCGTCTTTGCTTCGTCAAAATCCTGAAGGATTCCGGAAATACTACCCTTCACAGACTCAACCATTAAATCTCGGAAGATTACTTCCCCATCAAGTACATCCCCGCGACCAAACACAAAACTCCTGCGCCATGCACTGGCTTTATCGGCGTGTTATACGCCCACCAGCTGAACAGCATTGCCCACGCGAATGTCGAGGCATAGATAGGGTATAGCGCCGTCAGACTTCCACCCCGCTTGAATGCCGCCACGAACAACACCATCACTGCGATGTAACAAGCGACCCCGCCGATAAGCCGAGGATTCGCAACATACGACATCAGCGCGCTGGTCGTTCGGTCCGCTCCCGACTTGTACAACAGTTGCCCCAGCGCCCCCAAAATAGCCGCAATCAAAAACAACAGCATCGAGCTGCTCGGCGTGTTCATTGTTCTTTTCCTCGATTCCCGTCACATGGTCCGCCGCACCAGCACTGGATCGGCCGACTCGGTAGTTTACCGCATAGACTGCCGTTCCGTTTCGGCGCATGTAAGCAATTTCCCCAGGCAAAATGTTAGGATGCCTGAACTGAAGCCGGGCAAATTGTGCGGCTGGAAAGGATGGTCAATTGCAGCGGACAAATTATCAACGAGAAAAACGTTTGAAAGATCTGGAAAAGAAGCGAAAGAAAGAAGAGAAGAAGCTCAAGAAGCTGGAGAAGAAGGCGCATTCAGGCGGCGAGGATTCCGAACAGCAGCCGGAAGGCGATGAATCCACGCCATCTTCCGCACAGGAGTAGCGTTTTTCGTGAGGGTTACGTTTTCTGGTTTCGTGTGCTTCGGTTTGCTGCTTGTTGCGCGCGGCGCGTTTGCTGACAATTCACCAACCCTTGCCTTCCCCGGCGCGGAAGGGTATGGCCGTTTCGCGGAGGGCGGGCGCGGCGGCGATGTGTATCACGTCACGAATCTGGAGGACGCGGGCCCCGGTTCCCTGCGGGATGGAATCGAGACGGCCACCGGACCCCGCACTATCGTCTTTGACGTTTCCGGCACGATTGGATTGAAGTCGCGACTTGTTGTCGATAAGCCCCAC
>CALEZK010000499.1 GCA_937928585.1 uncultured bacterium
GATATTGTTCGTCATCTCGTTTCTGCTGGTTGCTATCTCGTGGGCACGTCCCAAAAGCATCTGGCTCTGGCGCGCATCAATCGCGGTTGTTTCACTCGCATCGTCCGCGCTCGTGCTCGGCATCGTGTTGCGCTGTATCATCCGCTCCCGCCCTCCGGTCACAACACTCTACGAAACCATACTTTTTATAACGGCCGTTGCCGTTGCCACCGCCGTGTTCATCGAGTGGGTGAATCGCCAGCGTATCGCGATTTCGCTCGCCGCGGCCCTCGGTTCGATCGGCGTTTTCCTCGCAAACAAATACGAACTCGTTGAACGCGGCGATACCATGCCAAGCATGATCGCAGTCCTGGATACGAACTTCTGGCTTTCGACGCACGTTACGACCGTGACGATGGGGTACGCCGCCGGCCTGCTCGCATCGGCCCTGGCGCATGTGTACATCATCTGTTGGGCCCTCGGCCTCAAGAAAAATGAACCGCAGTTCTACCGCATGTTGGCGCGAATGACTTACGGCGTGCTGTGCTTCGGACTCCTGTTCGCAACCACCGGCACGGTGCTCGGCGGAATCTGGGCCAACAACAGTTGGGGCAGGTTCTGGGGCTGGGACCCAAAAGAAAACGGCGCGCTGATGATCGTCCTGTGGCAACTCATAGTGCTTCACTCGCGACTCGCCGGATACATTCGCGACTTCGGCGTTGTAATGGGTGCCGTGTTTGGCGGAATTATCGTGGCCTTCTCATGGTTCGGCGTAAACCTGCTCGGAGTCGGCCTGCACAGCTATGGCTTCACAAGCGGAATCGCCACCGCGCTTTCCATCTTCTACACATCGCAATTGTGCGTGCTCTTCCTCGGCGCGTTGACGTGGATCTGGCGCGCGCTACCACCGCCAACGGAAACGCCGGCGTCATCGCGACCCAACGCCTAGCCCGGATTTTTCACCAGTAAGCTTCTGGGCATTCTCATAAGTATTTCTTACCGCTTGTTACACTTCGAACGAAAACATGAAACCTTGATGCGGTAAGAAATGCGGGCTGACCACGCGGCCGGCGTACCCGAGACCTCACAAAGCACAACTACGGCGAAAGTTGTCTATCCATTCGCACCTGGATTCCAGCGACCCCAAGCTAAATGAAACCAAGGAAAAACGTCCCCAGATCCAATAGCAAAAAGAATCCCTGCAGCAGCACCCCAACACCCGTGCCAATGCCGCCGAAAACCGGCTGCAGCAATTGAAGCAGGTATATCAAGGTATAAATATCCAAAGTCCCCACGGCACAATCCCCTTTCTGAGCGCACACTCGGGTGAACCTGCGTTCCCTTCGCTCATTTTACGCTCGACTACGTAACACTGCTACCTCAAAACCATCCGTTAGACAGCAAGATTCGCGCCATTCCGAAGCAATGCGAGGGCTGTACTGCCTTCCGCCGGACACCCCTCTTAAATAAAAGTATCCCGCCGCCCCGGTCGAAATTTCACCCCGTCAGTGCTACACTCTGCGGTTTCGTTCCAATCCCGGCATTTCTTTCGCTGCTTAGCGTACAACCAAATGGGTTTTCAAATGGAATCGGTCGTTACAGTTTCTGGTGTCTCCCGTCGCTATCGGCGCGTTTTGGCCTTGGACAACGTCTCTATTTCCATCCCGCGCGGTGGTGTTGTCGGATTGGTTGGCGAGAATGGCGCGGGAAAAACCACGCTAATCAAGCACGTCATGGGGCTGCTCCGCGCGCAAACCGGCTCAATCAATGTCTTCGGCCTGGACCCCGTGAAAAAACCGCACGAAACGCTGAGCCGAATCGGATACCTCTCCGAGCACCGCGATCTGCCGGGTTGGATGCGAATCGACGAGCTGCTGCGGTACACGCGCGCCCTCTACCCGAAATGGGACCCCGCGTATGCCGACAAACTGATGAAAATGTTCGGTCTCGATCCCTCCGCAAAGATTCGCACGCTCTCGATGGGGCAAACGGCGAAAGCCGGGCTCGTCACCGCGCTGGCCCACCGGCCGGAATTGCTTGTCCTTGACGAACCCTCATCCGGGCTCGACCCCATTGTCCGCAGGGACATTCTCGGCGCCGTGTTACGCGAAGTCGCGGCGGAAGGTCGCACTGCCCTGTTCTCTTCGCACCTCCTGCATGAAGTCGAAACGATCTCCGACCGCGTCGCCATGATCAGCGACGGAAAAGTCATACTGGACGATACGCTGGCGAATGTCCTGAAGTCACACCATCGGCTTGTCGTAGTCGGGAAGAATGGTCAATCCCCCATCGGCACGATTGCCGGCGCGCTGACCGCCGAAAGTGAAGGCGGACGCTGGACGGTAATCTGCGCCGGCGAGTTGGAACTTTCTCGTGCCGCCGCGGCGCAAGCTGGCTTTGAAGTGCTCGAGGCCGGGCCCGCCATTCTCGACGATATCTTTGTCGCCCGCGCGGGCAAGCGCATCAGCGTAATGGCGGATTAGTCGACATGCGCAGCACAGCAATCTTTATCTGGGAACAGTGGCGCCAAACCGCCAAGGGCCTGGCCGTCGTCCTCTCCATGCTCGGGATCTTCTCCCTGCTCGTCTGGCAGTTTCGCGATTTGGTCCTGTACATCTTTGCGTTGAACGAATCGCTCGTGATCGGCACTGCATACCTGCCCGCGCTCGGTGCGGCTGTCCTGCTGTTCCTCCAGGAAAACCGCGGCAGAATTGGCTTCTCCTATCCCCGGCGCATGCTGGTGCTGCCGGCCCACACCTTCGCGCTGGTCGCGGCGCCGTTGCTCTATCGCCTCGTCATTATTGGGCTTTTCGGCCTGGCCACCGGCTGGGTCTGTGATCAATTCATTCGCGATGTATTCTTCACCTTGCCGCAAGTCTGGATACTGATGACGCTCGTTGCCGCCGCGCATGCGATGGTGTTTCTTACCACCGGATTCGGCGCAGGCACCGGCACCGCCATCTTTTTCGCCACCTGTCTCGCCGCATCCCCAGGCTACACTTTTTTGTTCGGACTTGTGCGCTCACATCTCTCCCTTCCGTCTCCCTTGCCTCCGGAGTATGCAGTGCCCGACATCGGACTCGGGGGGTTGCCCATCGCGCTGTTGTTGCTCGCATTCTGGTTCGTCGTTGCCTATGTCGGGGCGCGCCATGCCCGCAGCGAAGTTCCCGAGGATCCAGTCGGAAGGGTTGTGCGCATCCTGCAACGCGTCACGTATTTCGATCGCGAGCGCGCCGAATTTCGTTCGCCTGAAGAAGCACAGCGCTGGCTCGAGTGGCGTCGCGGCGCCTATCTGCTCCCGTGGGTCGCATTGTTGATCGGTATCCTCCTGACTTTTTCGTTCAGGATCACGGCGGGTCAGCTCGAAAACCGGTTCACGATCTCGTTCTATCTCCTCGCTGTCGCGCCTGCGCTCGTCGCAAGCCTCGTCGGGTACACCGTCACC
>CALEZK010000500.1 GCA_937928585.1 uncultured bacterium
GATTCGAGGGCTTTGAGAGGGGACGTTTCTATTGCGCACGTGTAGCCAAGGGAAGTCAGATGCGACAGCATTACTTCGCACACGGCGCGCTCGTCGTCGAGCAGCATGATTTGAGTGTCGGCCATCGTCACGAAACGTTCACCCATCCCCGCGCGTCCACCGCGAATTCACGAATAAACGAGAGTCGCGGTGCAAGGCGGCCCCCTGCGGAATAGAGACGATCTACAAATACTTCCAAACGATGATCGTCACAACGATGGAACCCCATGCCAAGTATTTTTGCCAGGGCTTGGCAAGCCGAGGGTCGTCATCGGCGATTCCCTTGCCTTTGAAGAGGCCTTCAATACCTTTCTTCTCGGCAAGGTTTTGGTCGCCGGAAGACGCTAAGGCGGTCTCTGGCAAAAAGGCCATCACTAGGGTACATGCAAACCCGGCCAAGATGGCGATGAACAGAATTTTCGTCGCGATAGTTAGCATCTCGAATCGCTCCTTAAGAAACTCTGCCTGAAGTGTACCGCTTGAGGGCTTCTAAACGCAACGGGGAGTGATGGGGCATTTGTCTAACCCGTTGGACCATCAGAGGCTGAGAGGTGGATTCGGCGACGGTCAAGGTCAGGATTTGGACGGTAAAGCGTCGCGACATGTCCGAGCACGGCCACGAGTTCTGATTGAGTGCGATCGGCCAAGTCGTTTATCAAAGGCCGTTTTTCGTCTTTGTGGTCTACGAATTTCACCTTTATTAGCTCTTGAGCGGTGAGTACTTCATCCGTTGTTCGCACAAGGGTATCTGTAATCCCCTGTTTGCCGACGTAGACCGTCGGTTTCAAATGGTGGGCGAGGCGCTTCAAATTGTCGCGTTGATTGCTCGTAAGTTGCATGGGGCGAAGTATGGGCCGGAAGCGAATAAATGTCAAAATCAGACGGTAGGCGGAAGTTTTCAATTTGCATGATATAGTTCAGAGCGGGAGGGGGAGATGTATCGCAGACTCGACGCAAAAGGGATCTCGCTGACCGCGGCGCAACTTCAGCGGCGAATTTCCAACAAGTTCCCCGGGTCCGGGTTAAGCAAAGTTGCGGAAGAACTTGTTGAGATCGCCCGTGGTGCGGATTCGCGTGCGGTATCAATCACAGCGCCCAGCAAAGGGCTTCGGATCGCGGTGGGCCTGGGCATACTTGCCTTGCTTTCGATATCACTGCTCGTGCTGATTCGATACAGCCCTGATTTTGCTGCGTTTAGTTTTGCGCAGTTTGTTGAGATTCTCGATGCGCTCATTAATATTGCGGTCCTTATTGGCGGCGCCGTGTTCAGCCTCGTTACCATTGAAAACAGGCTACAACGATCGCGAGCACTGAAGGCCGCGCATGAACTTCGCGCGATGGCGCATGTAATCGATATGCACCAGCTTACCAAACACCCTGAGCATATGGACGAGCCTGCGCACCCGGAAATTGTTCCGATGCCATCCTCGGAGCTTACGACATATCTCTCCCTGTGCACGGAGTTGCTATCGCTAATTGGCAAGCTTGGCGCATTCTATGTGCAGGACTTTGATGACGAACTCGCACTGGACGCGGTGAACGAGCTTGAAGACCTGACAACGGGCCTCTCCCAGAAAATGTGGCAGAAGATAACAATCGTCGAACAAGGTCGTTAGTTGCACGGGATCAATCATTGGTTCATTGACTCAATCCAGGCGCAGTCCTATACTTCCAGAAACGTAACCGAGATGAAAGGAGGGAATTCTCACAAAACTGTTTTGAACGCGTGGGCGTCAGGGAAGACGGTGTAAATCCGTCGCAGACGCGCTGCTGTAACCGGGGACGATAGCCGCATGACAAGCCACTGTTCGCAACGGCGAATGGGAAGGCGCGGTTAGTAGGCCGATCCGGAAGCCAGAAGACCTGCCCACGAACGTAGTGCCATCGCCGACACGGTTTCGAGGCGATTGGCGTCGATTGCGCAACTTCGCGGGAAAAGTTGCAGTAGCGCAACCCTCAGCCGGGTTGCATATCTGTCTTCTTTATCCCCCTGTTCACGCATGTGAAACCAGTCTGATGCGCAATGGGTGCGCATCGCGACGGCACCGGTCATGCAAATACATGCCGGTTGCAGGGGATGTTTATGAATTACCTATTCTTTCGAGCGGACTACATTCGCTCGAATCGTTTCTCCTATCGGGAGCGATTCGGATTTACGTTAGTGGAACTGCTTGTGTGCGTTGCCATTATTTCCCTGCTCGGGGCGCTGCTTTTGCCTGCCCTCGGCAAGGCGCGGCAAAAGGCACAGTCGACACGTTGCATTAACAACCTTCGTCAGCTCTATTTGGCGAACACGATGTACGCGGACGAACACAAAGGGCGTTACGTCCCTGCCGCCCCGGATATTAACGATGGTTTCGGCGGACGTGTCCGGTGGCACGGCGAGCGGGAAACCGCAAGTCCTGACTCGGATTTCGATCCAAAGAAAGGTGGATTGGCGGAATACATGCCCGAAGCGCTCGTCAAAGAGTGTCCAGTGTTCAGCGAATATCGCCGCAGGGGAGAGGCGCCCAACGCGTTCGAGTCCGGTTCCGGCGGGTACGGATATAACGGTACTTACGTCGGTGGTCGATATAACACAAAAGATTGGATGGAAGCGCCGAAACTTGGTGTGTTGGACAGCAGTATCCTAGAGCCATCAGCGACAATCATGTTTGCGGATGCCGCCATTGCGCAGAATGGTTATGTCGTCGAGTATGGGTTCATTGAAGCGCCCCACTTTGTAACCAACGACTTTCCGCAAGGCAACCCCGATTGGGGATTAGCTTCGCCAAGCCTGCACTTCAGACACGACATGCGCGTGAACGTTGTTTGGTGCGACGGCCATATAACGTCAGAGCGGTATGAATGGACGACCGATGAAAACGTGTATGGCGGCCAGAATCGCAGGTTTGGAATTGGGTGGTTTGGGCCCAAGTCGAATGTCTTGTTTGACAGCGGCGATAAGGACGCTTATCACTGAATCGGTCTTGGCAAGCGGGGCCAGGTCGCTTCAGTGGTTTGGTCCCGCTTGCGTTCTCAGCTCATATTGCGCAAGGCTTGTTCCGACTCTGCGAGGTTGCGGGCCGCAGTAGCATCACCGGGGTTGAGGCGCACAGCGCGGCGAAACTGCTCCACAGCCCGTTCGTATTCGCCTGCCTCCCAAAGCAGGGCACCCAGGTCGTTGTATGCGCGTGCCAAATTCGGCTCCAATTTTATCGCTTCCGCAATTGCCGCAATCGCTTTGGTGAGGTTCCCCAGCGCGCGCAAATCTTGTGCTTCGCGAAGTTTGGTCATGCTGAGTTGCGCCAGGCGAGGCTCGCCTGCTTGCAATCCCCATTTCCGGTTAAACTCTGATTCGTTACGCTGAATCAGCTCGCGATAGGATTCGTCGGTGTAACCGAGTGACTGAAAGGTCCTGCTGCCGTAGTGAAAGACGAAGCACCCCGGAGCCATGCAGATGCGATAGCCGGCCTTTCGAACGCGAAGGCAGTAGTCGTCATCTTCAAAATTGCCAATGCCGAACGTTTCATCAAGTCTTCCGACATCCTGAAACGCTTTCTCATGGATGAGCATGCAAAAGCCAACAACCCGATCGATCTCGAGTGACTTCGCTGCATGCAGGTCCCAACAGTCCTGAGCGATTTGCTCAATTGTATCGGTACTCTCGATGTTGGGAGTTGGGATTTGTTGCGGGCCGGATACATTGTTGCTCACCGGACCAACGATTCCGATTCGAGAGGATTGTTCAAGCACAATTAAGAGGCGTGTCAGCCAATCGCGCGGAACAATGGTATCGCTGTTCAAGAGGAGGACATGTCCCTCTGCATGCGCGAGCCCCAGATTTACACCCGCGGGAAAACCAAGGTTTGCCTCACTGTGAACTACTGTCGCATTTGGCACGGAGTCAAAATAC
>CALEZK010000501.1 GCA_937928585.1 uncultured bacterium
TCGCGCGAAACTCGATGAGCGCCTTGGGGCTACCGCAATGAACGCGGGCCATGTTGCGCGTGCCTGCGAGCAGGCATTCAATGAAGATGCGATTTGTGTCGTGGATGGTGGTAACACCGCGATTTGGGGTCATTTCTATCGCACAATCAAGACGCCCAATACTGTTTTGCAGACGGCGAAATTCGGGATGCTTGGCGCAGGCGTTGCTCAGACCCTGGGCGCGAAAGTCGCAACGCCGGAACGGCAGGTCTACTGCATTATTGGCGATGGCGCAATGGGCTTTCAGCCGCAGGAAATCGAAACCGCAGTGCGAAACAAACTTGCGGTGATCTATCTGGTGTGTTGCGATCGGCAATGGGGCATGGTGAAGATGAACCAGCAGTATACGATGCAGAAATACAGGAAGATTGTGGAAGGACTGAGTCAGAAGTTTACTTCGCTCGGTCCTATCAATGAGTCACTCGGCCCGTTGGACGCAATCAACGCGGACCTGGGTGAAATACAGTGGGACAAGCTTGCGGAAAGCATGGGCGCGCACGGTGAGCGGGTCAACAGCCCCGATCAACTTAAACCAGCCATCGAACGATCGCTCGCAACAGCTTCATGTTCCGTAATTCATTGCGACGTAGACCCCGTCGCCCATATGTGGGCGCCGAGCTTGAAAGCGTTCAAAGACATGCACCAGGAACCGGCTGGCCGTTGAGCCTCCCGTGAACCCCGACATAATCCTGAAAGCAGCGTCGAATGAATGCATCAAGCCTAGACACGGTTTCGATCAGCTTCAACCCTGATACGGTCTGGGTGGTGAATCTGATCATTGCGGTGATCATGTTTGGTGTAGCCCTGGATTTGAAGGCGGCGGACTTTCGGCGGGTGTTGCAGCATCCGAAACCCGTTGGCCTCGGCTTGCTCGCGCAATTCGTGATTTTTCCCGCGCTTACCTACCTATTGACGCTACTTTTGAATCCACACCCAAGCATTGCGCTTGGAATGATACTAATTGCTGCATGTCCTGGCGGCAACATGAGCAATTTCATCACCTATCTTTCCAAGGGTAACACTGCGCTTTCCGTAAGTATGACGGCAGTATCGACATTTGCGGCGATTGTGATGACGCCGTTCAATTTCGCTTTGTATGGCAAATTGAACTCGACCACCGCCCCATTGCTCCATGAGCTGGACCTTCGTTCAGGTGAAATGCTTGGCACGGTGTTCGTGATTCTCGGCATCCCCCTGATAGCGGGTCTTTTCGTGGCAAGCCGGTTTCCAGCCATTGCGAACCGATTGCACAAACCGTTCAAAATGATTTCCGTATTCGGATTGCTGTTCATCATCGTCGTGGCGTTTGCACGAGACTTCTCGGTGTTCACCGCGCATATGGGCGTAATTTTGCTTGCCGTTATTCCGCACAACTTGACTGCCTTCGCATCCGGTTATTTCGCCGCACGGGCGACGCGCCTCACGCCGGCGGATACCCGCGCGGTGACCATAGAAGTTGGCATACAAAATTCTGCGCTTGGCCTTGCGCTCATCTTTCAGTATTTCTCCACGCTAGGCGGCATGGCGCTCGTCGCCGGATTCTGGGGCATCTGGCACATCGTCGCCGGGTTGACCCTGGCATTCCTTTGGTCGCGCGTGCCGATTCCAGCGACAGTGGACACGCCCGCATGAGTGAAGGAAGTTTGCGGCGGTCAGTACTCATCACGGGCGCAGGCGGTTATCTCGGCACAGAGACCTTGAAGGCGCTGGCTGCGATTCGCAACCAATTTTCGAGCATCGTCGCTACGGACGTAAGAGAGATTTCAGAGAATCAGCGCCTTTCTGGAGTTACCTACGTCGTACTCGATGTGCGCGACGAAAGGATTGAGTCCGTACTTCGGGATCACGCCATCGACACGGTCGTGCATCTGGCATCGATTGTCACTCCCCGGAAGAACGCCAATCGCGAATTTGAATATACCGTCGATGTTCTTGGAACGCGGAACGTCATCGAGCGTTGCTTGCGCGCGGGCGTGAACCACCTGATCGTGACAAGCAGTGGCGCGGCGTATGGGTACTACGCCGACAATCCAATACCATTGAGCGAAGATGACCGAATTCGCGGCAATCCGGAGTTTGCATATTCCGATCATAAACGGCTGGTCGAAGAAATGCTCGCGGAGTATCGCGCCACGCATCCAGAACTGCGCCAACTAATATTTCGACCGGGAACCATACTGGGCGAGAATACCGCGAACCAGATCACGAACTTGTTTGAGCGCAGGTGGATACTTGGCCTAACCGGCAGCCCCTCCCCATTTGTGTTCATATGGGATCACGACGTAGTTGCCTGTATCGTGCAGGGAATCCTCGAGCAGAAGTCAGGTATATATAATCTCGCCGGCGACGGCACGATGACGATGCTGGAAATAGCGCGGTTGCTGGGAAAACCATACATCGAGCTCCCGCCTGTCGGGCTTGCGTTTTGTCTGCGGCTGTTAAAGGCGCTCGGACTGACGCAGTATGGGCCGGAACAGGTAAACTTTCTGCGCTACCGTCCGGTGCTATCGAACGAGCGACTTAAGACTGAATTCGCGTATACGCCGCAGAAGACCTCTCGGGAAGCGTTTGAGACCTATGCGCGCGGCAAGGGGCTCCTTTAGCCATGGCAAGACGATTTGAGGGAAAAGTCGTAGCGATAACGGGTGCCGCGGGTGGCATTGGCGCGGCCTTATGCGCGGCATTTGCCCGCGAAGGTGCGTCGATAGCGCTGCTCGATATTGACGCAAACGCATTGCAGACAGCGCATGATAAAGTCATTTCGCTGGGCGCGCGCGCGACTTCTGTGACAGTGGACGTTACGAACGAATTGAACTGCACCACGGCCATCGATCAGGTGTGCGAAGAATTCGACGGCATCGACGTGCTGATAAACAATGCGGGAATCACCCACTTCAGTTTGTGCGAGCGCACCAACCCGAACGTTTTTCGCCGCGTGATGGACGTAAATTATTTTGGGGCGGTGCACTGCACGCAGGCGGCATTGCAATCGCTGATTATGCGTCGCGGCGCGATTGGTGTCGTCAGCAGTATCGCAGGATTCGCCCCGCTCATCGCGCGCGCGGGGTATTGCGCGAGCAAGCACGCGCTCCACGGCTATTTCGAGACGCTGCGCTGCGAGGTGCGCCGTCACGATGTCTCGGTGACCATGATCTGCCCTGGCTTCACCCAGTCTGGGCTTGAGCGCCGCGCACTGGCGGCGGATGGATCGATTTCGCGAAGCGGGCGCTCGCAAGTCGGCGAACAGGCTTTCCCCGAAGAGGTGGCGCAGGCAGTGGTGAATGCGATCTATCGCCGCAGACGCATCGCAATTCTATCTAAGGTCGGCAGGTTAACCTGGCTGATCCGTCGATGTGCGCCGCCGCTGTACGATCGGATGATGACACGGCGGCTTCGGTCGGAGTTTGACCGGGAGCCCTGAGGTTCAATCGCGGTCCTGAAAAAGGACCGCGGCCGGTTCACGCCCTTTCCGACGATGACCGGCCGCGGCCTGTGTAGAGGAAACACCTCGCTATTTCTGAGCAGTGCTTACGCCGCGCGCTTGCGTCCACGCCATACGAGTGCCATCACTGCCATGAGCATCGCACCTACCAATAGCCACGGGTTCACCGGAACGCTCGGGGTCAACGTTACGTCAACCACGGCGCTCGGGCCTGCTGCTGCGCTCAGATTTGTGGCTGCATCCGACGCCGCGCCTGCATCAATGCTGATGCTCAGCGTGCCTTCGCCCGTGATACTGGAGATGGTCACGATGCGACCAGAGGGGCTGCTGCCCGACACGCTCACGGAACCTGTCGCCGTTCCCGTTGTGTTGAGC
>CALEZK010000502.1 GCA_937928585.1 uncultured bacterium
TCGCTGGTGTTCGCCACATTTGCCTTGGTAGTCTCGGCAATGGCGCTCTACGGTCCGCTGATTATGTCCTTTGCTTCACACCTGGTCGTCGATTTGCTCATGCCCACAAGCCAGCACCATGCTGACGTGCCGCGATATGGGGCTGCGGAGAGCTTTGAGACCCGGGGCGACTTCGAAGGCGCGGCACGGGAATTTATCTCGATTGCCCGGCAGTTTCCCAACGAAAAACGGGCCGCGCTCAGCGCGGCTGATAATCTTGCAAAAATCGGACAGCCCGAAGTGGCCGCGCCTTGGTTTGAATCCGCACTTGAACTAATCCACGACCCGGATGAGGCGCTAAAGGTAGCTAACCGCCTGTCTGATATATATTTAACAGAGCTCAAACAGCCTGCGGAGGCCCGCGAAGTACTCGAGGAGTATCTCGAACGCTTCCCACAATCTGAATACGCAGATTCCGTCCAACGCCGTGTGGAGCGCCTTGCCGACCCTCCAGAGGAACCACCGATACATCGCCCTGTGGGCGACTCTCTAATCGGATAAGATTTCATCGGTCGCGGCAGGTCGCAGTATTCTCTTTTTTCTAGCCTATATCATTTGCCAATTTCGCAGGTTCTCGGGTACACTTGGGCTGGAATTCGGGATAAGTTCGTAAAATCATCCCACAAAATGATTCAAAGGGGTTTGTGTGCAGCCGTATCGTGTCTGTGTAGCCGATGATCATGAAGACGCCGCGTCCGTGCTCATCGAAGGTCTGAAGCGCAATCATTACGATGCGTTCGCCGTCCATACCGGCGCTGAAGCCATTGAGGCGTGCACGAAGGGTGGCGTCGACCTCATCCTCCTCGACATCTGCTTCCCTGACATCGACGGATACGAGGTTTGCCGCGCAATCAAGGCCTCCGAGGCCGCAAAAGATACCGTGGTCATCTTTGTCAGCGTTAAGGGCGCGCAGGAAGATATCCTGAAGGGATATCAGGTGGGTGCAGTAGACTTCATCACGAAGCCATACAATCTTCCGATGGTCATGGTTCGCGTCGATGCCGCCATGCGCACCAAGAATATCCGCGAGCGCCTGCGCGAGCAGGAAGAACTCGTGGACTCGGTCTACACCGATCAACTTACCGGCCTGCGTAATCGTCGCTTCCTGATGGAGCGGCTGCAGGAAGAGGTTGGAGAAGCATTTCGCCACGATTACCCGGTCTCCTGCGTACTATTTGATTTGGATGAGATACGCGCGATTGACGACGAACTGGGCCCGGTGTCGCTTGACGATCTGCTCGTCGAGCTGGGAATGGCGCTGCGAAATTATTCTCGAACCTACGATGTACTCGCGCGCTTCGATGGAACCATGTTTGCCGCTGTGCTCCCCCATACGCCACTCGACCAGGCAACCAGCTATGCAAACAAGATCATGCGCGAAGTCAACGGCACGACTTTTTCCGATCCAAGTTTCCCGACGGAAGTGCGTCTGATGGCGGGTGTCGTCTCGTGCCGCAATGGCAAGCAATTTGGCGCTGACTTCGTTCTTGGCGAAGCCATGCGCGGCCTTCTGCGTGCAAAAGGCATGACCAACAATGAAGAGCGCGTCTTTGCCCTGAACCTGGCCGAAACCGCCTAGCGCGTCAAATCCCAAGCGACCAGTAAAATGCGAAGGGCCAGCCCTGTCTCCAGGGCTGGCCCTTAACTTTGTTCGACTGACTACCGCTCGTTCACGGTTACGCCCGGCCAGTCGTCCGTGCGGAACGGCGATGCCGGCAGGTTGTAGCCACTGTACAAATCGCAGATTGGATTGTTGGCCCAGCCATAGCGAACGGCAACTGGTTTCGCGACATTCGGCGACGTGACGACGACATCGTTACCCTCTATCTTCGCATCAGCCCAGTGGAAGACCTTGTCTTCACCTGCAATCGTAAATCCGCGTAATGGACCATTAGTGTTGTTGTTCTTCAGGCCGTTATCCGCGTCCGAAAATGTCAAGCGCACGGCATTGCCTTCTACCTTCATCGACTGATAGACCGGCCCCTGATCTGGCCAATCGTATCCGTATGCAACTTTGAATGCAGACATCGCAAGCCGAAGCCCGACATCCTGCTTATTGCGAGGATGAATATCGTCAGCCTCGCCGATATCGATGATTGTCGCCATGCCGGTGCCTTTCAGGCCCAGCGTGCGCGATTGCGCTTCGCGCAATTCAGCCCATGCGGATTGCACATTCGGATCGCTTTCGCGCTTCATGAAGTTTGCAAGCTGAACGAAGAAGAACGGGAAGTCGCCTCCCCAGTTTTTCCGCCAGTCGGAGATCATCGTCGGGAAAAGACTGCGGTATTGATAGGCACGCGAAGCGTTGCTTTCGCCCTGATACCAGATTGCCCCTTTGATCCCATACGTGATGATTGGGGAAATCATTCCATTGTAGAGGCCCGATGCACGGTGCGGATGGTCCGGGCCCAAGGGTTGTCCAGGCTTCTTGGGCTCTGGCTGGCCCGCTGCTTTCGCCGCTTCCGCCGCCTTCTGCCATTCAGCCATCGCCTTCTCGTATTCCGCTTGCGCTGCGGGATACGCTGCGAGCGCATCGTCCCAGCGCTTCAAAATTGGCGCGCAATCAGGATTCGCTTCGAGACTTGGGCGGCTGGTCCATGCCTCCGCGGGTGTGCCTCCCCACGAACTGTCGATGAGGCCGATCGGCACCTTCAACGTGTCACTCAGGGTGCGGCCAAAGAAATAGCCGACCGCACTGAAGTCTTTTACTGACTCCGGAGAGCAGATCTCCCACTTGCCTTCACAGCCCACCAACGGTTCTCCCGAAACCTTTTTCGTCACCGAAAACAGGCGGATCGTGGGATGGTTTGCGTTCTTTATTTCTTCCTCGGTGTTATTGACCATCGTCATGGGCCATTCCATATTGGACTGACCGGAACAGACCCAGACATCACCGACGAGCACGTCTTTTACGACGGCGGTCGCGCCGCGCGATTTGATTGTCAAATCGAATGGACCACCCGCGCGCATCGGGGCGAGTTTCGTTTCCCAATTGCCGGTTTCATCAGCCTTCGCCTTGACGCGCTGGCCCGCAAATTGGATCGTCAGGCGCGAACCCGGTTTGGCCACACCCCGAATTGGCACAGGAATATCCCGTTGCAAGACCATGTGATCTGAAAATGTCGACGGCAAAACGATCGTCGACGGAACAGCGTCCGCAGCCATGACGCTGCCAAGACACAGTACCGTCGCAAATAGAATGGCAAAAGTTACCCTCATCGATTTCCCTTTCTCTCCGTTAGGACCCCGCAAACACCATTACGCCACGACGAGCGGTCCTAATCAAGTTGACAAAAGGATTTGGCGCGATCGCCACCTAAACGGTGGGATGCTTGAATCGGCTACGTATCCGGCGCTTTGTTGTTGTCCGCCTCTACAAGGTTTGCCAGTGCGGCGAAGGGATTGTGGGACAACGAATCATCCTTCAGGGGCGCCTTGGCATAGCCACCGAAATGGTTGACACGATTCGCGTCCTGGTGTTGATCATCGTGACAACTGAGACACAGCAATTCCCAATTGCTGCCATCTACAGGGTTATTGTTGTGATTGCCGTCCTTGTGGTGGACGGTCAGGTCGCGGAGGTCCTTCCCGGCAAACTCCCGGCCACACCGCGCGCAGATATGGGGAAACAGGGCCAGCGCCTGCTCCCGATACCCCGAGCGGCGTTCGGCCTGCTCCCGCCGAATCTGGGCGAGAAAGGCAGCCTGCTTTTCAGGGTCTACGTTCGCTTTGCGTAGCCGTCGCCGCATTGTGGAATCCTCAAAGTACCTACGCGAAATAGTGCATGTGAGACCTTAACAGGGAGTAGCACTCTCGTCAAATGTCAGCCGGAGAATTTGGAAAAGGCTGTGCCAGGTAGTGGAAATAGCGCATAAACAAGCGACCCTACCGACGGGTAAATAGGAATTGCGATTCAGTTGTTTAGCCACCATAATGGAGCTCGGGTCCCGGGAATGCGTATTCCGTAGTCTCCCCTAAAGTCGAAGGAGGGTTGCTATGAGTCACAATTCCAGCGAGATGGAGTCGCGCAAGGTTGCCGAGGAGTCGCGGCAAACCGAGTGGCAGCAGAGTTTTTTGCGCGAGATGTTTCTGGGGAGTTTTCGCCCGGACCTCTTGCCGGAATACCCTATTGATGGCACGCGACCCGAGTTCAAACCTTTGAACGAAAAACTTCGGCAATTCTTCGGGCACGAAGTTGATCCGGTGGAAATCGACGAGACCGGCGAGTATCCACAGCATGTGCTCGACGCGCTTGCTGAGATGGGCGCATTTGGTTTATTGGTTCCAAAAGAATATGGCGGGCACGGCCTAAACAAGATCGAATGGTGCCGGCTCATGGAGATGCTTGCTAGCTTTGAAGGCAATTTGCTGGGTCTGTTGTCGCCACATCAGTCCGTTGGCGTGCCGGAGACGATTAAGCAGTTTGGGACGCCGGAGCAAAAGAAGAAGTACCTTACGCGTTGCGCGGCGGGTGACATCTCCGCATTTGCGTTGACGGAGCCGGATGTTGGTTCTGATCCGGCCCGGCTTGCTACGACAGCAACGCTTACGCCGGAGGGCGACGCATACCTGCTGAATGGCGTGAAGCTTTGGTGCACAAACGGCACGCTTGCCAAGCTGCTCATCGTAATGGCGAAGCATCCTGACTCCAAGAAGATAAGTGCCTTTGTCGTCGAGACAGATTCACCCGGAGTCGAAGTGATTCATCGCTGCCGCTTCATGGGGTTGCGCGCATTGGCGAATGGCGTCATCGAATTCAAGAACGTGCGTGTGCCGAAAGAAAACATTGTTGGGGGCGAAGGCAAGGGATTAAAGATCGCGCTGACTGTGCTGAATGTGGGCCGCCTATCGGTGCCCGCGGGCGCAGTAGGCACTGCGAAGAAATGTATTGAGATCTGTCGCAAATGGGCCAGCGAGCGCGTGCAATGGGGCCGGCCAATCGGAAAGCACGAAGCGATCTCCCACATGATTTCCGACATGACCGCAAATGTGTTCGCAATGGAAGCGATCGCGTATCTCGCGGCGGAAATGGCAGTACGCGGCAACTACGACATCCGCCTTGAGGCGGCAGCGGCGAAAGAATGGAACACCTGCCGCGCATGGGAGATCGTCGACAATACATTCCAGATACGCGGCGGGCGCGGCTACGAGACGGAACGATCCCTTGCTGAGCGCGGCGAGCAGCCAATTGG
>CALEZK010000503.1 GCA_937928585.1 uncultured bacterium
GTGTTTCGAGGGATGATACCTAAGCCTTCTGGAACAAATGACGGACCGCCGCTTCCAAGTCAGGTTGCGCAAACACGAATCCGCTCTCTTCCAATCGCTTCGGACGCACACGCGCGCTCGCAAGGAACATCTCATCGGCCATCTCGCCAAAGGCCAGACGCGCCATAAACGCCGGCATCGGGAAGATCGTAGGACGTCTCAGCACCTGCCCAAGCACTTTGGTTAGCGTGCGATTCGTCACAGGCTTTGGACCCGAAATATTCACCGGGCCACTGAGAAACGGGTTGTCCAGGGCGTGAAGCACACCATTGACTGCATCGTCAATCGCAATCCAACTGATGTATTGCTTCCCATCGCCAATCACTCCCCCAACACCCGCCTTGAATGCCGTCATCATTTGTCGAAACGCGCCACCATCAGCGCTCATCACCACGCCAAACCGCAGGTTTACCACGCGCACACCCGCATCCCGCGCGGGGACGGTACTCTCCTCCCACTCCTTGCATACGCCCGCAAGAAATCCGTCGCCGGGTCCGCTGTCTTCGTCCAATATTGTATCTCCGCGACTTCCATACCATCCGATTGCCGAAGCGCACAGCCAGACTTTCGGTGGCCTTTCGATTGACGTTATCGCGGAAGCCAGCAGGCGCGTCGAGATAACGCGACTATCCCGGATCGCCCGTTTCTTTGCTTCCGTCCATCGCCCACTTGCGACCCCCTCGCCGGAGAGATGCACCAACGCGTCGCACCCATTCAAGGACTGCGCGTCCAGTTTCCCCGCCAGCGGATCCCAGGAAACGTCGCCCCCCTGAGCAACACCGCGTACCAACCGGCGTACGTCGTGTCCACTCGCCCCCAATTGGGGCACCAAAGACGTTCCGATGAGGCCGCTGGCACCGCCTACAATGATTCGCATAAATCCTACTCCATCCTCGGTTTTGACACGGGTCGCTGCCGTAATGCTGCAACCCGCCCGCTGGACCAAGACTCGCTAAAGCAATGCAGCCAATAGACTTCCATAAAGATACTACCAGCAGAACCTGAGTTTGTCATCGAGATATATTTTTTGTTTGACATCTAACAGTTTTATATGAGACAATCTGCTCAGTCGATGCAAAATAGTGGAGAATTAAAGTGTCACTCGATCGGGAACTGAATCTGGATGTCCCCTTTAAGGACATCCATCACGAAGCGGTCCTAAACATCGTGCGGACGAGCAGCGTCCTAACGGCGTTGGGAGACCAGCTTTTCCGTAAGTTCGATCTGACCGAGGCGCAATTCAACGTGCTGTTCTCGTTGAAGCACAACCCGCGCAAGGTCACGCAGTCGGATCTTGGGAAAAGACTTGTGGTCACCCGTGCGAGTGTAACGTCTGTGCTCGACAAATTGGAAAGAAAAGGACTTGTCGAACGCGCGGACGTGCCTGAAAACCGGCGAATCTACCACGTTCTCCTCACGGAAACGGGGAGGAAACTGGTGGACCGACTGGAGCCGCTGTACCGCGAGCGGATCCATGAAGCAATGGCCGGCCTCGAAGAGGCGGATTGCAAAGCGTTAATTGAACTGTTGGAGCGCGTTCGGAGTCATGTTACCGCACCCAACGAATTGTCCGTGCGTTAACAAAACAATCTAATGTAGACTAGTGTTTCGGTCTTGCTGCGAAGACTGGGCTAGTCGGGGATATTTCCATGAACACTTCTGATTCCGGCGCTATTGCCGGTGATGTAAAATCGTACCATCGTTCCGGTTTCTGGGCCTTCGTAGTTACGCAATTCCAAGGCGCCTTGAACGACAATCTGTTCAAGACGGTTATCGTCTTCTTTCTCGCCGCTGTCACCACGCAATCAGAAGGCGCGATCGGCGCAAAAGCAACCGTCTTGATGGCGCTTCCTTTCATTCTATTCCCTGGATTCTTCGGTGCGCTCGCGGACCGCTATTCGAAGAAAGACATCGCAGTCTGGTCGAAATACCTTGAAGTCTTCATCATGCTTACGGGAATCGCGGGCTTCCTTACCCAGTCTCCCAACTTCCTCTTCGTGGTGCTCTTCTTAATGTCCGCACAGTCCGCTATGTTCGGTCCGGCAAAGTACGGCATCATGCCGGAAACCTTGGCCGAAGAACATCTGTCGTGGAGCAATGGCGTCGTTCAAATGACGACCATGCTCGCCGTCATACTTGGACAAGTCCTTGCCGGTCCACTCTTTGATTTGCTCGGCGTCCAGAACGCGTATATGGCCGGTGTGATACTTTCCGTCCTCTCCTTAATCGGCGTTCTCACTTCGTGGAAGATAACGCGACCCGAACCCGCAGACCCATCGCTTGCGTTCCCCTTGAATCCCTGGAAGGGTATGGGGCGCGATCTCGCCACCATATGGAACAACCGCTGGTTGCGCATGATCGCATTCGGCTACAGCTATTTTTGGTTCGCGGGCGCAATTCTCATCAGTGCCGTCCTGGATCTGAAGGGTGTATTGGGCCTCAACGCCTCGCAAACGTCGATCTTGAATGGCTTGTTGTCGCTGGGCATCGGAATCGGCTCTTACGGCGCGGGCGTGGCCTCGCGCGGCAAAATCGAAATGGGCCTGGTTCCCATCGGCTCTGCCCTCATGGGTATCGGCTGCATCCTCTTCTATTGGTTCGGCGATTCCTATTCCTCCGCTATCGTACTCGCGTTCATCATCGGGTTCGGGGGTGGCGTATTCGATGTGCCGCTCGCGGCAGGATTGCAGTACCTGAGCCCGAAACAGTCGAGAGGCGGCGTAATAGCTGCCGCGAACATGCTCACGTGGGTCGGCATTCTCCTCGGCGGCGGCATGTACATGCTGCGGCCTGTTCTCGGTTTGAGTGTGCACGCGGTTTTCGTTGCCGTAGGAATCACGACCCTTCTTGTACTGATCGTTGTATCGATCCTCACGCCCATCATGCTCGTCCGCGCGGCGCTCTGGGTGCTCGCGAATACGGTATACCGTCTTAATGTTCGCGGCCGCACAAACATCCCCGACGAGGGCGGCGCGCTGTTGGTCGCGAATCATGTGTCGTTTATCGACGCGTTGGTCGTTAGCGCTGCCATCGATCGTCCCGTGCGCTTCATCATGCACGACGAAATCTATCAGTCCTGGTGGATTCGCCCCGTAGCGCACATGATGGGCGCAATCCCCATCTCCGCTATGGGCGGTCCCCGCGAGCTCGTGCAATCGATGCGCACGGCAACCGAGGCCATTCGCAAAGGCGAAATCGTCTGCATATTCGCCGAAGGCCAAATCTCGCGCACGGGCCAGATGTTGCCGTTCCGCAAAGGATTTGAGCGCATCATGAAAGACGTCGAGGCACCCATCGTCCCCGTGCAACTCGACCGCCTTTGGGGCAGCATCTGGAGCTTCGATAAAGGCCGCTTTTTCTGGAAAACGCCCCGACGCATCCCCTTCCACGTCACGATTAGTTTCGGTAAACCGCTTCCACACGACGCCGACACTGTCAACGTGCGCGACGCCATCATGGAACTCGGCACGGAAGCCTGGATGGCTCGCAAACTCGAGCAGCCGCTATTGCATCGCGCCTTCATTCGCACCATGCGTTCGCATCCGTTCGCAATGGCACTTGCGGATGGCCGCACGCCTAAACTCACGTTTTTCATGACTTATGTCAGTGCCATTGCACTGGGTCTTAAACTCAGAAAAATCCTTGGTCCAGAGG
>CALEZK010000504.1 GCA_937928585.1 uncultured bacterium
CCAGGTAACCAGGAACCGTCCCCGCGAACGATGAAGATGATCTCCGCAAGAAGTATCGCGGAAAGTATGCTCGGGCCAATCCAGGCCTTGGGCTTAAGCCATAACCGTTCCTGAACCGCCGTATCCGGCCCCTGGTTCAGCATCATGATGACAAATATAAACAGAACCATGATCGCGCCCGCGTACACAATCGTTTGAAGGGCTGCGATGTAGGGCGCGCCGAGCACATAGAATATGATCGACCCCGCCAAGAGCGACGTAATCATGTAAAGCAGTGAATGCACCGCATTTCGCCTGGTAATTGCAAGAAACACGCCTACAATCGCGATCGTTGCCGCTATGTAAAAAGCTGCTGTCATGTCAGTAAGGCCCTCACGGGAGCAGACTCCGCACGTCCACCGGCGGCGCTTCGTTCTCGGCTTCGCCTTTTGCCTTGTTTTTGATGGCAAGACCCGCAACGTTATAGAAGCTGTATCCGGGATATTTCCCTGTGCCGCTAATCAGCAGGTTCTCTTTTTCGTAGACAAGGTTCTGTCGATTATATTCGCTCATCTCGAAATCCGGCGTGAGCTGAATCGCATAGGTCGGGCAGGCTTCCTCGCAGAATCCGCAAAAGATACATCGCGAAAAATTAATGCGAAAGAACTCCGGGTACCGGCGGCCATGCTCATCCTCGGTGGCCTGCAATGCAATGCAGTCCACTGGGCACGCCACGGCACAGAGATAACAGCCTACGCAACGTTCCTCGCCATCTGGATCGCGCGTCAGCACGATCCGGCCTCGCCACCGCGGCGCAAGCTTGGGCATCACTTCCGGATACAGCACGGTAACGCGCTTCGCCGTGGAGTGCTTCAAGACAATCCACATGCTGCGCAAGAGACTGAACGCCCCCTCGAGAAAGTCATATGTAGACGCAAATAGTTTCAACATGTGCTTTCTCTAATTCCTGATCAATATCACGGCACCGGTCGCCATGAGGTTGAGGAGCGACAGGGGCAACATGAACTTCCAGCCGAAAGTCATCAACTGGTCGTATCGCATGCGGGGAAGCGAAGCTCGCAAAAGCACAAATCCGGCGATGAATAAAAGAGTCTTCAGGAAAAACCAGAGCAATGGAGGAAGGAATGGACCGTGCCAACCGCCAAAAAACAGAGTCACGATCAAGGCGGAAATCAAAGTCACGCCAATATACTCGCCAACGAAGAACATGCCAAACTTCATACCGGAGTACTCACTGTGGAATCCCGCAACCAGTTCGCTCTCGGCTTCCGGCAAATCAAACGGCACGCGGTGCGTCTCAGCGATTCCGGCTATCGCAAAGATAAGGAATCCCACAGGCTGTGTGACCACAAACCAAAGGTTTTCCTGGGCCGCTACGATTTCTTTTACGCTGAATGAACCAGTCAAAGCCACGACGCCCATGAGGGATAAGCCCATGAACACTTCATAAGCCAGCATTTGCGCGGACGCGCGCAACCCACCCAGCAACGAGTACTTGTTGATCGAAGCCCAACCCGCCAGCGCCACGCTGTAAACACCCATAGAGGACATCGCAAGGAAGAACAGAATGCCGATATCCAAATCCACGATCAGGATGTCCGGCGAGAACGGTATGACTGCAAATGATGTGAGGGCCGTTAAAACGATAATCGCGGGCGCCAGCACAAAAATGGTCTTGTCCGCAAAAGGCGGCGTCCAGTCTTCTTTAAAAAAGATCTTGATCATATCTGCCAAAACATGGCCAAGGCCCCAAGGCCCGATTCGATTGGGACCATAGCGATCCTGCCAGAGTCCCAATAGGCGCCTTTCGATCCAAATCAAAAGACTCGCCATGTTGAGCAAGGCAAATAGGACGAACCCGACCACCAGAAGCGGTTGCACAATTGTCATGCGCGCATCCTCTGAATGGTAGCGGCTGCAGGCAATTGAACAAATAGCGAGCCGGGCAGTAGCGCGGGTAATGCAATAACGCCCTTCGCAATGCTTCGGTCTATCAGCGCGTCCAGTTCATGGTTTTCGCCATTGATCGTCACGATGATCGGTTCACCCTCGGCTATCGAAAGACGTGCGGCGTCGTCGGGATGAATCGCCGCATAAGGTTTCGGCT
>CALEZK010000505.1 GCA_937928585.1 uncultured bacterium
CCAAGTTTTCGAAGTCCCGCCGCGGTAGCCGCAATCCGATCCGTTTCCTTGATGCGCAAATTGTGCACATTGCGGATCCGCGTCGGGCCATCAGCGAACAACGCGGTTACGGCAAGTGTCTGGGCCATGTCAGGCATTGCGTTGAGGTCAACATCGATTCCCTGCAGCCGACCCGTACCGCTGACCTCGATCCAATGGCCGCCCTCCCGAATCGTGCACCCCATGCGCGCCAAGACCTCCGGGAAATGCGCATCGCCCTGATGCGAAGCGGGGGAGAGGTTGTCAACTCGAACGCTGCCGCCCGCTACCGCTGCCGCCGCAAAAAAGTACGACGCCCCCGACGCATCCGCCTCGATCGCGTATTCGCCCGGAAGGTACCGTTGCCCTGCGGGGACTTCAAAGCGCCGGTAGTCGAGGTTTCTCGCGATCACGCCGCGCTCCTTCATCATCGCGATCGTAAGATCGATATACGGTTTGGAAACCAGTTCGCCCTCGATATGAATTGTGACGTCACGTTTCGCGCAGGGCGCGACCATCAGAAGTCCCGATAGGTATTGACTGCTCGCGCTGCCTTTCACGCAAGTAGCGCCACCAAAATCGTTGTGCGCGATTATCGTGATCGGAGGGCAACCCGTTTCCGACAATACTTCAACGCCCCAGGCACCCATCGCCTCAATCAAGTCGCGAATGGGCCGCTCGCGCATTCGCTGCGTACCGTCCAGCGCGGCAACCCCATCGAGTGTTGCGCATGCCGCCGCAAGAAATCGCACCGCCGTGCCCGAGTTACCCAAGAACAGCGGGGCCGACGGCGGAAGCAACGGTCCGCCCCCTGCGCGTATTGTGTTGCCCGAACGCGCAACCGAAACCCCAAAGCCGCGCAGCCCGTCCACCATGAAAGTCGAATCATCGCAATCCGCGCATTCCAAAAGCGTGCTCTCCCCCACAGTGAGGCCCGCCATCACAAGCGCCCGCGCCGTGCAGCTTTTGGATCCCGGAATCGTGACCGTAGCGTTCAGATTCGTCCGGGGTTTAAGCGTTATGCTTTCCATCATGCCTGTCTCACCTCAACGCGGCTTCCATGGCGAAGAGTGAAGGTTTCCGAAGCGTTGCCCCGGTGCACTGCAATCTCGAGCAACCCCGAGCTGCCAAACAACGCCAATGCCTGCCCCGGCGCAACATCGCCATAGGTGCTGCGAATTCCCTGCAACGCCATGCTTCCGAACCAAACAGTCCCACTGTCGGAATTGAGCACACTCTCGCGGTCTACGTTCGTGATCGCGTTTCCAAATCGGTCGATATGAATCACAGTTCCATGCACAGTGCCCGCGTCGTCGGTATGCGCCTCCGGCACATCTAGCGTTGCGATTGCGGAAAGCGCATCGCCCGCGTCGTGCGCAAGCGCGCCGTTCGCCAATCGTGCTGCGGTCGGCGCAAAAATGTCGCGCCCATGAAAGGTCGCGCTCACCGAATCCCGCATAAATGTCTCGTTGGATATGGCATAGGCTTTTACGGCATGGGCGCGTCGGGCGATAAACGTCAAAAGTCCATTGTTCGGGCATACGAAAAAATGTCCGTCAATCTGCGCAACCATCGGCAGCCGCGCTGTCCCCACGCCGGGATCGACCACAACGCAGTGAATCGTGTCCTTGGGAAACCAACGCGTTGCTTCCGCAATAAACAGTGCGCCCTGAAAAACGTCCTGGGGGGGAATCTCGTGCGAAAGGTCTATTACCTGCGCATTAGCGCACAACGACAGCAACACGCCCTTCATCGTTGCAACATAAGAATCGCGCGTGCCGAAATCAGTCGTCAGCGTGACAATCGGGGGCACGTCAGCATTCCGCGACGCGCACGCAGTTCCGGCCGGCCCCTTTCGCGGCATACAACGCGCCGTCGGCGGCAGCGATCAATTGCTCCATCGTCGAACCATGCGTCGGGAACTCCGCCAACCCCTGGCTGATCGTGACGTTCACCAGTTTGCCGCTATGGTCCAGCGTGCATTCCGCAATTTGCGTGCGAAGTTTCTCCGCGCTTTTGAGGGCTTCCGCCAGCGGCGTGTCGGTATACAAAATGATGGCCTCATCACCGCCATAAAGCCCCGCGCGATCCGCCGGCCGTAACACGCCCCGCATGATGGAACCCATCTCTTGAATTACGCGGCTGCCCATTAAGTGGCCATGCGTGTCATTGACTTTCTTCAGCCCATCTAGATCGGTCATCGCGATCGTAAATCGCGTCTTCGCTCCCGCCTGTGCAATCTCTTCCGAAAGATACGGCTTGAATGACTCGTAAGTAAGCAACCCCGTCAACTGGTTATAGTGAATGCGCTTGTGCACTTCCTGGTGGAATTGTGATTCCAGCGCGTCCTGCAACATGAACTTCACCACCACGTCGCCAAGCTGAATCTTATCCCCATCATTGATTCGGGCCGTGCGCACCAATTGCGTGTTCACGTGCGTGCCGTTCATGCTGTCGAGATCGCATATCTCGTAATACTCCCCGTCGGAATCGGTCCGCCGAGAAATGCGCGCATGCTGCCGCGATACGGATTGGAGATTAATCGTCATGGTGGCGTCCGGTGATCGCCCGATGACCCACTCATTGCCGTTCAGGACAAATTCCTTGCCGATCTGCCAACCGGCAATTACCACCAAACTCGCCCGCTGACCCTGCATTCGGGCACGCAGGCTCGCCAACTCGTCGTCCAATACCAAACGGGTCGTATCACCGGAATGTTGCTTTTCTTCTGCCATGCTTGTTCTCGTGCAATAATTGCCAGTGCATATAGTACCAGCCAACGTTTTCACCTTCAACGCGGCGCCTACCCCGAATTGCGCCGGGCGCTGAATCGAGCCTTCTCCCTTCAAGCCAAGCCAGAGATCCCCAACCATCGGCGTCACACACTGCAATCTAACAAAAGCAGACTGGATCTATTCCACGCCCGCAACCCCGCTTTGCTTCCCGCGACCACGCACCCGGCGCGGGCATCTCAGGGTTTGCTATTATCGGCTGTATGGAACCCAAATACGTAAAAATCGCCAAGGTTGCCGACTTTGAAGGGTTGCGCTACCGCAAATACAAACTGCTGGCGCGCAATGTAGCCATTTTCAGGGATCCCGGAGGCGAGTTCTTTGCCACTGAAATCAGTTGCAAACACCAAAACTGGGACCTGACAACAGGGAGGTTTGACGGCGATATCGTCACCTGCCCACGCCATGGCTGGATATACAATGTGCGCACAGGCGACTGTCTGACCCACGAATCGACCCGGCTGCGCAAGTACGGCCTTCGCGTCGAAGGCGATGACATCTACATCTCGCTACTGCCAATCGAGGAAAACTAACCAAACAGCGAACGGACGAAATCCAAAAGCTGCTCAATGAACACCCGTATAATCTCAAAAATACCATTTGGATTCGGATCCGGATCGGGGCCCGGCTCGTCTTCATACTCGACCACGACCTTTACGCGCGCAATATTGTTGGATTCGTTGATCTCCAGCACGTTGTCGTCCGGATCAACTTCAGATTCCAGCCAATACTCGCCTTGGGGAAGCTGGGTCACCTCGATCCACTGACCTGGAATCGATTTGTCGTACAAATCCTCGTAACCCACTGAGATCCCCTGGGCCTTGTCATCACATACCGAATAGACCGGAGAACTCGGAGAGTTGGGCAGGGTGCCGTCGTATTGAAAACTGTCAAGCAGGCAGAAGCTCGTTTTCTTGCTCGTACCCACGACGTCGCCAACACCATCAAATGGGAGCACCTCCCGCAACCGGTAAATCGCCCACCCTTCGAAGTGGGTGTGGTTGTGCGTGGGGTGATAAACGAATTCGCCAGCCTTGCGATTGAAGTGCGAACCGTCCGAACGGAATATCCGTTGCTTTACAGCCTGCGTCGTGTGTTCATCGCCATGCTTCTCTTTGGGTTTCGCGCCGTAAATGTGAAGCGGGCCCTCTCCAATGTTCGCCGTAGCATTCGAAAATGCAATGTGGACCTTGCCCGGCTTGATATCGTCCCGAATTTCGTAGTCGTTCAAAAAGGTGGGATCGACAATCATATCCGGCAATAAATCCACCGGACCCTGTGCCAGGGAAAGCGTCGAAGCCAGGCCCAACAGACCAAGAACAGCAAAAACTCGCATGAAATACTACCCCGCATTAATACGTCTATAAATATCGTACCATATCGCCTCCAAACCGTTTCAATGAATGTGTCTGGAAATAGTTATAAAAGCCTGAGCGTTCCAGCTCGCAATTCACATATCGCAAGGGTGAGAGTGAGGCGGGCTCAGTCCCGACGCAATAACTCCACTAGTTGGCAAACACCACGGGGATGCAAAAATGAGCTTCGTCACAACCAAGTACGGCACACAGATCTACTACAAGGACTGGGGTACCGGTCAGCCAATCGTGTTTAGTCACGGCTGGCCACTGACCGCCGACGCGTGGGACGATCAGATGCTGTTCCTGGCCGCGCGCGGCTATCGGTGCATTGCCCACGATCGGCGCGGCCATGGCCGTTCCAGCCAGCCCTGGGATGGCAACGAAATGGATACTTACGCAGACGACCTGGCAGCCCTGACGGAAAAACTCAACTTACGCGACGCCATTCACGTCGGCCATTCCACCGGCGGCGGTGAGGTTACCCGCTACATCGGTCGTCACGGCTCAAAGCGGGTTGCGAAGGCCGTTCTAATCGGCGCCGTCCCGCCGCTGATGCTCAAGACCGACGCAAATCCCGGTGGCCTTCCCATCGATGTGTTTGACGGCATTCGCGCCAACGTGCTCGCAGACCGCTCACAGTTCTTCAAGGACTTACCGACACCGTTCTACGGTTTCAATCGCCCCGGCGCCAAGTTCTCCGAGGGTATCCGGGACGCCTTCTGGCTTCAGGGTATGATGGGTGGAATCAAAAGTATCTATGACTGTATCAAGGCGTTCTCCGAAACGGATTTCACAGAAGACCTTAAGAAGTTCGATGTACCTACCCTAATCATGCACGGCGACGACGATCAGATTGTTCCCATCGGCGCCTCTGCAATCATGTCGGCAAAACTCGTTAAAGGCGCGACGTTGAAAGTCTACGAAGGCTTCTCACACGGCATGTGCGCCATCAACAAGGATGTTATCAACGCCGATCTGCTGGAGTTCATCGAAAAATAGGACGCTACTCCGAAATAGAATTCTCCCTCCCCTGTACCGTAATCTAGCGTCGGGTATTGAAGCAGTTCTGGGGCAAGGGTCCAGGGAATTCGGGGAACTTTCGCGATGCGTTCCAAAGAGGCGCGTTCGAAATTCGGCAAGGCTGATGAGCTGTTCCGAGAGAAAAAGTACGCCGAAGCGCTCGTTGTACTCGACGAACTGGATAAGGAATTCCCCGACACCCGCAACGTGCTCTACCCGCGCGCGATGTGTCTCGCAAAGGTCGGCCGATTCGATGAGGCCCTCGATCTCTGCCGACAACTGAAAGTCGAATTCGGCGACGCCCGTGGCGAAAAGCTGATGACCAAGATCGGAGACTTGCGTAAAGCCAGGGCCGAGAAGGAAAAGTCGAAACAGCAGGCCCCCGCCAACAGTTCAGCCCCTGCGCCGCCCCCCAACATTTTCACGCTGGATTCCGGGCCTATCCCTATCGGCAATAATAAGAATGCCGAGTTCAGCCCGGTATTCAATCCCGGCGCTCCCAATACTGATTCAGGCGGAGACGCCATCGAAAACTTCGACCTCGGCGATGGCGCCCCCTTGGTCGATATGGC
>CALEZK010000506.1 GCA_937928585.1 uncultured bacterium
GTGGGCACTGACCTTGGTTTCGTTCGGTTGACGAAGTATGTGATGGAATCGAGCGATGCGGTGACTTCCGTTTCCGAGTGGTTGACGGAAGAGACGCGGCGCGAGTTCAATCTGAACAGGGCGGTACGGACGATTTACAACTTTGTGAACCTGGACAAATTCGATTCGCATTCGGTCGAGCGCTGCAAGCTTGCGGAGACCGACGAGAAGATCGTGATGCATATCTCAAACTTTCGTCCGGTGAAGCGCGTGACGGACGTTGTACGCGCGTTCAAAAAGATCAGCGATCGCGTGCCGGCGCGGCTGGTCATGGTGGGGGACGGACCGGAGCGCCTTTCCGCAGTGGGCGTTGCGCGGCAATTGGGCATAACGGACAGGATTCGGTGGCTGGGAAACAACGAGAACATCGAGATGATCCTGCCTTGCGCGGATTTGGTGTTCCAGCCGAGCGAGCACGAGAGTTTCGGTCTTGTGCCGCTGGAGGCGATGGCGTGCGAGGTGCCGGTTTTGGGCACGGACAGCGGCGGCGTGCGGGAAGTTGTCGTGAACGGCGAGACGGGTTATCTTTGTGAGGTTGGTGATATTGAATCGATGGCGGCGCGGGCCATCGAGATATTGACAGACAGCGGGCTTGCGCAACGGATGGGCAAGGCCGGTCGGGTGCGCGTGCAGAAGAACTTTGGGCGCGACAAGATCGTCACTCAGTACGAGGCCCTTTACGAGGAACTGTTGAACGCCAACTGACGACTAAAACGAGTCTGCGCGAAACGAGGGAGGTAGTCGGGATGAGTATCAGCCGAAGAAAATTCCTGGGCAGTTCCGCTGCGGCGGTGATTGTTGCGGGAACGATGGCGAAGGGGAAGGTGTTTGGCGCGAACGACAAGATCCGCGTTGCGTGCATTGGCACGGGCGGGCGCGGAAAAAACCATGTGGCGTTCTTCTCGCAGCATTTCTGCACCGAAGTGACCGCAGTTTGCGACGTGAATTCCACGATCAACGATGCGTTTGCGGCGAAACTGAAAGAAGTGACAGGCAAGACACCGTTTACGACGGTGGACATGCGCGAAATCATGAGCCGCGACGACGTGGATGCGGTGAGCACGGCAACGCCGAACCATTGGCACACGCTGGTTTCGATCTGGGCTTGCCAGGCGGGCAAGGATGTGTATGTCGAGAAGCCGTTGTCGCATACGGTCTGGGAAGGGCGGCAGCTTGTCGCGGCGCAACAGAAATACGGGCGCATTGTGCAACACGGCACGCAGAGCCGATCCAGCAACCGTTGGATTCGCGATATACGGTTGATGCGCGAAGGGATTATTGGAGACATTCACACGGCGCGCGGGACGGGTTACAAGAACGGTAACCGCGGCCAGCTGCCTTATTATGAAGACAGCGCGCCGCCGGCGGAATTGAATTGGGAATTGTGGCAGGGTCCTGTGCCCGAGCATCCGTACAACAAGAACTACGTGCCGTATCACTGGCACTGGTTCTGGCGGTATGGCAATGGCGAGATTGGCAACCAGGGCGTGCACGAGATGGACAAAGCGGTGTGGTGCATCAACAAGGGTCTTCCGGTTCGGGTGTACAGCGCGGGCGGACGGTATACCTACAAAGATCAGGGAGAGACACCGAACACGCAGACGGCAATCTTCACGTATGCGGACGGGACGGAACTTGTGTTTGATGTTCGCAACCGGTTTACGAATCGCGAGGGTGGCGTTGTGCTTGGCGGAACGTATGCGCAGGATGGCAAGCTCGATGGCGCGACATTCAAGCAGGCGCCCGGGTGCGGCAATATGGCGTACGGTTCGAAGGGGTATTACATTGAAGATGTGGGCTTCTTCGACACGGAGGACAAGCCGATACCGATTAACGAGCCGGAGCCCGAACAACCGAAAGACGCGAACTTCGTGAACTTTGCGAAGGCGGTGTTGTCGCGCAAGGCGGAAGACAACCCGTGCGATGCGTTGGTCGGTCACATTTCGTGCGTGCATTGTCACATCGCAAATATTTCGTATCGCCTGGGTCGGTCGCTCAATTTCGATCCCGCGACGGAGATGTTTGTGGGCGACGACGAGGCGAACAAGATGTTGTCGAAAGAATATCGTCCGGGGTTCGAAGTGCCGCAATTGGCGTAGTGGACGGTTTGAGATTGTGATGCAGCGCCCGCCGATCCCGGCGGGCGCTGTCAGTTTGGAGTTCTGTCAGTGAAATCTAAGAAGACGAAATTTGTGCCGGTGCGGCTTAGTTTGCGGGACATTGCCGGTGCGGCTTACACCGATGCGCTGGTGGAGGCGCACGGCGCGTTGCGAATTGACGAAAGTATAAAGGGCGCGGCTTTGGCGCGAAAGATATTTCGGCAGCAGCTTGCGCAGCGCGTGGATTTTTTCCCGTCAGTATTTCAACAGCGCTTGCTGGAATTGTTGCCGCGCGTCGGATTGCAGGTTGCGCGTTCGCTAGAGCAGTCGGCACGAGGCGCGAGCACGCGGGGATTCAACGCGGCGACGAAGACGTATCAGGCGCCCCTGTCGGGTCTTGGATACTATCGGGTGGCGGAGAACGGCAGGCTTTTCTTCATCGCGAAGAGCGAGCACTACCATGCGCCTTTGGGGCACTCCTTTCCCGGCTACAATCTCATCAAGATTGCGCGGAGCATGGGTGTGCCGAACGCAACGCACAACAACACGCGCGGACATTTGACGCGGCTGTTGGAAGAGGCCCTGGTGCGCGCGGCGTCAGGCCTCAGCGAAGAAGACACCGCACCGCTTGCGCGATTGCTCGCTTCGAAACGCCCGGGCATGCCGAACCGCGTATTGAATCTCGAGACGGGGAGTCTTGCTGCGGAGGCGGCGTTGAAGATGGTGTTGGCGCGGTTTTATCGCGCGCAGGCGGACTCGCCCGAACCGAAGTATGCGGGACGCGTGCCGGTGCTGGTCGTCATTGGCGACTACGATGGCGGACTCCTTGCGAACTACCACGGCACGACGATGCTGACGCAAGTGATGCGTGGTATGTGGAGCGAGTTGCGTACGGGGATGTCCAAGCAAGGACTGTTTGTGATTCGAAGTGTGAAGCCAAATGACTACGAGGAGTTGGCAAAGGTTTTTGCCGAAAGTGAGACGGGCAAGTTCAAAATTGCGGCGCTATTTCACGAAATCGTGTTGATGAATTATGCGGGCAAGACGCTCGATCAAAAGTTTGTGCGAAAGATGTATGCGCTCGCCAAGAAGCACGATGTTCCGACCGTGGTAGACGAGATCCAGACGGGGATATGGAGTCCCGAGCTGTTCATGTTTCGCGAGTATGGGTTGCGACCCGACTTCGTTGCGATTGGCAAAGGGTTTCCGGGCGGCGAATATTGCGCGTCGCGCATTCTGTTTAATGGTGCCTACGATACCCTGCCACAATTCGGGGCATTGGTGACGAACGGTCAGGAGGAGTTGGCGTCGCTGGCGTATTTGGTCACGATGCGGTGGGCGAAGGCAAATGCGGCGGTGACTTCGGCGGTTGGCGAATATTACGAGGCGCGGTTGCGCGCATTGGCCGCGAAGCACAAAGCGAAGATCGCGGCGATAGAAGGGCGGCGTCACCTCGCCGGGGTCTACTTTCACGAGCTTGCGCCTGCGCGCGCATTCGCCGAGCACCTCAACGGCGCGGGGCTGGATGTGAGCGTGCAGACGTACAAGGCGGGATGTCCGCCGAGCGCGTTGACAAAGCTGCCGCTAATCGCGGGCTATGAAGCGGTAGATCTGGTGCTATCGCGAATGGAAGAAGCGCTGTCGTCGGTGCCTACGTAGTTTTGACCTCGCGCGCGAGCTTCGTCGTCCAGTATGTAGTGATGAGCGCGGATGCCAGGAAAATCGCGTAGGTGATGAGTTCCGAGCTATGCTGCGCAAAGAACGCTGCGAAGCCGTAGGCTTGGCCTTCCTTGTCAACCCAAAATGAACTTTTCCCGAAGCTGCGCCACGTGGCAACGGCCATGCATGACCAAATGATCAACAGGTAGAGGTTTCGGAGCGGTTGATCACCACGCAGGAACTTCACCGTTGCATATGCTACGAGGGCATTGCTCGCGAAAAGAATTGCAATGAGAAGCGGTGGAGAGAGGGCATATCCGAATGACGTATTTCCTGGGGCGAGATCGCGCAGGATATCGACCATGGTGTGAAAGAAGGTCAGCGTAATCGCACCTTGCCATGCGGCGTTGGTCGAAGCGAGCCCGAAGACGAGACAGACCGCGCCGAAGAAAATGAAACTTGTCGCGACGCGCGTGAAATCCATGGCGAGATACTTTACGACCGGATTTGTCGCGGGGTCGAGGTTTTCGATAAGCGAGACCCATTGGGGTTGCGCGGCAAACACAAACGAGACCCAGAGCGCGAGCGCGATGGCAGGCCAGGGTGTGTCGCGATCGGAATTCTCCGGCGCGGGTTTGGCCGCGCGCAGGACCACTCGGTTCCGATACGCGCTTAGACCCAGGAAGGCACCGAGCAGGAGTCCGAACGAAAACTCCATGAACTTCCACCATCCGACGGAATTCTTGGGCACAGGGAGGTAGGGGCCGAAGACCAGCCAGATAGTGCCGCCGGCGAATCCGATTGCGCCCCCAAGCGCTCCCCAAAGGGCAAAGCTGAGCGGGACGTTTTTTGTAGCGTCCGAAACTTTCATGCGCAGGTAGGCGATGAAACCAATCGCGGCGAAGAGCAGACCCGCCCAGGATTCGTCGCGCGGCTTATTGATCGGATCGGAGAAGTAGATGAGCTTGGGTTCGTTGATGAGTTTCCAGCCGAGGTAGAAACCGACGATGGTGATCAGCAGGGCGATGAGGATGTCTTTTTTCTGGTAGTGGTGTCGGGTGAGGCCTACGGCCATAACGGCGCCGCCGAGCAATCCCCAGACTCCGCCCTTAATCGCACAACCAAGGAAACCCCAGAACATCGTTTCCGGTTCGCGCGCGAGGCCGAGGGTCTGGCCGTAGGTCATATCGCCGCCATAACCAATGCCGATTGCGCCGAAAATCGCGACGATTGCGGCGGTCTTGAGGCTGTGACGAAAGAGGAGGCTAAAGCCCAAGGCCACGTATACCCCCGGGATCATGGCGGCGAAAGGGCCGCCGCCGATGAAGCCGCGCAGTCCCCAACCGAGCAGCATTGCGATGGCGGGGTAGAGGATGAAATAGACGAGGGAATCCTGTTTCTTCGAATCGGTCATGTTGCGCTCCGCACGGTTTCCGCTGGGGTCTGGTGCATTGTATATCACATTTGGGGAGCCCGATTGATCCGTTTGCAGGTGGTAGGGGTTTAATACAGTTCTTGGTTTAAGTGTTAGCGGTTTGGAAAACCCGCCCTCCCAGCTTGGCGATGTTTCGGAGTTGAAAAACCATTGGGCCGAGGGGGCGGGGATTGCCTCTGTGCTATACTTTCGGGGTATTTTAAGCGTTGGTACGACGCTGCTTGGTCGGTATCAATGGTTTCGGAGGTGTATTCAGATGCGTCGACGGGAATTTTTGAAAACAGGTATTGCGGCCGCGGCTGGTTTGGGCGTGGCGCCCTGGGCGCTCGGAAACGAGTTTGAGGAAGGTTTGCGGGCCGAAGGTATGCCAACGCCTCGCGCCGATTCGGTCATCATGATTTGGTTGCCGGGCGGCGTTGCGCAGACGGACACCTGGGACCCGAAGACCTTCACGCCGTACACGGCCGGGATGAAGGGTAGCGAATTGCTGGGGACCTGCCCGAGCATACCGACATCGGCGGACGGTATTTTTCTTGGCGAAGGTCTGGAACACACCGCGAAGATGATGCACCGCGGGGCGATTCTGCGGACGCTCACGAATGAGACGAAGTTCGGCGCGGTACACCTCAAGGCGCAGTACTACGCGAAGACGGGATACCTCTTTCCCGCGGGATTCAAGGCGCCGAGCATGGGGTCGGTGGTTTCGCGGTCGGTGGGGCGGCGGCATCCATACGTTCCCGCATATATCGACATTGGCCGCGATATCAACACGAGCAACGAAGAATATCTCTTTATCAATGAATACATGGGGCCGGGATTCCTTGGCGTGCAACATGCGCCGTTCATGATTCCGGAGCCGGCGGAAGGGTTGAAGACACTCAACGCGGTAGCGGGGATGCGGCCCGAGCGATTGGATCGGCGCCAGGCGTATCTGGAAACCGTGGCGGGCATGACGGCACAGGAACTTCGCGAGGCCAACAAGGTCAAGGACTACATGAAGGTGATGGAAGACGCGCGGGCGATGATGGATTCGCCGGTGAAGTCCGCCTTCAACTTTAGACAGGAAGAGAGCGAAGACACGCTGAAGGCTTACGACGTGGGCCATCGGTTCGGATGGAGTTGCCTGCTTGCGCGCCGTTTGGTGGAGACGGGGGCGCGTTATGTTGAAGTTGAATATCAGTATGCTCCGTTCAAAGGATTCGACATGCACGAAGACGGACAGAAGCGCATGGCGGAGATGAAGGGGCACATCGACCGGCCAATCGGCACGATGCTGCGGGAACTGGACGAACGCGGCTTATTGGATCGGACTTTGGTGGTGATTGCGACGGAGTTTGGCAGGACGATTGCGGACAGGCCTTCCGCGGGGCAGGAAGCCGAAGGATTTACGGAGAGCAGCACGGGCGAGACGCTTGTGATCGAGAACGAGAAGATGTATGGATTCCATGGGCACTTCAGCAGTTGCAACAGCATGTTGTTTTTCGGTGGCGGCATCAAGGGCGGCACGGTTTACGGCAAGACCGCGGATCGGCATCCCATGGTTCCGGTAGAAGGCGCGACGAAACTGATGGATGCGTATGCAACCATTTACCACCTTATGGGTATAGCTTCAGATGTCTACTACGTGACAGAGGGGCGACCCGTATATGTGACTGACCTCGGTTATGGCGCGCCGATTCGCCCGCTGATGGCCTAGCACCAAATTGCGATCACAGCAAGAAAAGCATCGACGAGGAGTATGAACGAGCAGTATGGGACCACTTGAAACGCTTTCCAATCCGTCGATGATGCATGCGGCGGTCGTGCACATGCCGATTGTGCTGGTGCTGGCGGGAATACCGCTCGTGTACTTTGTCGCGGTATCGCGGCAGGAAAAAGACACCCTGCGCTGGTTCAGCGTCGCGTTCTACGCGTTGACGGCGCTGTTCTCGTACTTCGCGGTGCTTTCAGGCGAAGGCGCGATGGAAAAGATTCCGACGAGCGTGCCCCAGGCGGTATTCGATATTGTGGATCGGCACGAGCGCATGGGTGAACTGGTCTGGAAATTCTCGCTGGGCATCGCGGTAATCCTCGCGCTGAGCGTGATCCCCGCGCGCGCGATTCGTCTGGCGTTCACGGGCATCGGCATGGTGGCTTCGATCATGCTGGCGATTTGGGTGGGGCTGCTTGCGCACTTTGGCGGCGAACTTGTGTATGACCACGCCATCGGCACGGCAAAAATGGAGCAGATCTACGCGGAGCCGGCTGCGCAACCTGTAGCCGAAGGCGATCCCACCGCGCCGAGTGCTGAGCCTGCGGCGGCGGAGCCGAGCGACGAAACTTTTCTTCCCGCGATACGTCCTTTGGACCTGGAAGCGGCGAAATCAATTAGCTATGTGCGCGACGTGAAGCCTTTGCTCGTCGAGCAATGCGATGAATGCCACAATCCCGACAAGCCGCGCGGCGACTTTGACTCTACTTCGGTGTTGGCGATGATCGACGGTGGGAAGAAAGGCGGACCGGGGATTGTGCCGGGCAAGCCTGACGAGAGTTCGATTGTGAAATACATCCGCGGGGTGTTGCGTCCGCAGATGCCCAAAGGCGAAGACCCGATGACGGAAGATCAGCTTCACGTGATTCGGTTGTGGATCGCCGCGGGCGCGATTGACGATACGGAAGGCGCGGGAGCGGCCGACGTTGCGGCGGCTCCTGTTGAAACGGCGCCAGCGCCTGAAGCGACACCAGCGCCCACGGAAACGCCCGCAGTGCCAGAGGCGGAGGTGCCTGCGCCTGTTGCGAGTGAACCAGCGGCCGCGCCGGTGGCGAGCGCGATGCCGAATGCCCCAACGGTGGAGGAATTGCTCTTCAGCGGTGGTCCCGAAGACCTTTTGGTAAAGCGCCGGAACTATCGCATGGCATTGGTGCCGAAACCTGCCGTGCCACCATCGACGGACAAACCAATCAACAACGATATCGATCGATTTATTGTCGCGAAATGGTCCGAGGTGGAGCCGTCATTTACCGGAGAAGTGTGCGACGATGCGGTGTTCGCGCGGCGCGTGTATCTGGATATTGTTGGCGTAATACCGTCGGCGGACGAAGTGAAGACCTTCGTGACCGACATGGCGGATGACAAACGCGCCAAGTTAATCGATACGCTGCTTGCGCGCGATGAGGCGTATGCGGCGCATTGGACGCCGTTCTGGGAAGATGCGTTGTGCAGCAACGGCAATCATCAGGGCGGTGTTGGCACGCGCGGGAATTACCGGAACTGGATTTTCGAATCGTTTAAGCAGAACAAAGCCTACGACGTGTTGACCGCGGAATTGCTCGACCCGCACATGCCGAACCAGCCGCTTCGTTTTGTGTTGCGGCAGGATCACACGCGCGTGTTGAAGAGTGCCGCGGACACCGCGCAGGTCTTTCTCGGTACGGCGATGAAATGCGCCGGTTGCCACAATCATTTTGATAACAAGGAATGGCCGCAAAAACGATTCTACGGATTTGCGGGATTCTTTTCCGGCGCGGATTTGGAACTGGTGCAATGCGAGGCCCGCACGGGCGAATTCGTGCCGGCGGCGTTCGTGTTCGACTTGCCGGGAATCCCGAAAGATGTGCCCGCGACGGAGAACGAACGCGCCGCGCGCATCGCGCAGTTAATCATTGATCCGTGCAATCCGCGATTCGCGAAGACGATTGTGAACCGGTTGTGGAAGCGATTCGTGGGAACCGGACTATTTGAACCCGCGGACGATTTCCGCGAAGACTTGCCTGCGAGTCATCCGGAGTTGCTGGAATGGCTGGCCTATGACTTCATGGCCAATGGTTACGATATCAAGCATTCGATGCGGTTGATTCTAAACAGCCGCACCTATCAACTAAAGTACAATGCCGCGCTTGAAGACGCGTATGACGTTGCGAAACCGGGCGCGCCACGGTATTTCCGTTCGCCGCGCTTGCGGCGCATGTCGGCCGAGCAACTTTTGGACAGCGTGAAGATCGCGCTGGGCGAACCCTTGCCGGATTCCGCGCGCGAATATCGCAGCGATGAATCCTCGCCACTAACGCGCGCGTTGGGCAGGCCCGCGACCCGCAATGAAGTGAGCACCGCGCGCGCGGAGGACGTAGCGGTGGTGCAGACGCTGGAACTGCTGAACGGCGACGAGTATTTCGGAAGGATTTATAAGGGGCCGTTTGTATCGACCGCCGCACAGCGCGTGCGCGAACAGGCGAATCTCGCTTCGATTGTAGATGACCTCTACTGGTCCGTGCTGAATCGTCCACCCGCGGAAACTGAAAAGGCGCGCGGGGCGGAATTCATTCAGGGGGCGATCCTGGACCCCAACTCGCCGGATACGTTGGAAGCGGCGGTGCTCGATGATGCGTTGCCGGAAGGCGCGGTGGTTGATGAGGCGTCCGTATGGAATTGGGTAGCCGCGCCGGAAGGGCCTGTGTTCAGTGGGACCGCGGCTCGTAAACTGTCGCCGCCTGCTCCTGTGACGCCGGTTGAGCCAGCGCCGGATGCTACTGCGGCGGCCTCGTCGAACGGCGCGCCCACGGCAGTCCTGGCGGCCGAGGGATTGGAACCGCCCGTCGCGGCGGAGTCGATCGTTTTGGAACAACGCGTGACTTCGCTTCCAGAAGTTCTGGCAGCGAGTGCAGACGATATTTTGTACGCGTACGTATACATCGATCCGGCCAGTCCTCCCGCTTCGATTATGATCGAATGGCGCGAGGGAGATTCTTGGGAGCATCGCGCGTATTGGGGCGCGAACGAGATCAAGGTGGACTTGGGCGATGGTCCGCAGCGCCTGAACATGGGCGTGTTGCCTGAAGCCGGAAAGTGGGTGCGTCTCGAGATTCCGGCGCATCGAGTTGGCATTGGCACGGGGCAGGGCATTAGCGGGATCGCGTTCGTGCAGCTTGGCGGGACAGCGTATTGGGACAAGGCGGGTGTGCTGAGTTCACCCTATGGCGGCGCGGCGCCGGCGGTTGGCGATGCAATGTGGGCACTGATTACTTCCCCTGAGTTTCAGTATATTCGCTAGGGGACTTGGCGCCTTTCTTTGAACTAATGATGGAATCGGTCCATGACTGATTCCATTTTCTCTGTCCGTATCATTCCTTTAACCAATCTGAATTCTGGGGCAATGATGTCAAGGTCGTCGAAAGAGATGCAAAAGATAAACACAGTCCACATGATCGGGCATGGCCATATCGATCCGACGTGGTTGTGGCGCTGGATGGAAGGGTATGAAGAGGTTCGCGCGACATTCCGAAGTGCGCTTGATCGGATGAAGGAAACGCCGGAGTTCATTTTCACCGCGAGCAGCGCCTGCTTTTACGACTGGGTGAAGTCCTGTGATCCGGAGATGTTTGAAGCGATACGCACGCGGGTGAAAGAAGGTCGTTGGGAAATTGCGGGAGGCTGGTGGATAGAACCGGACTGCAACATTCCGGGGGGCGAATCATTCGTGCGACAGGGCCTGTATGGGTTGCGGTTTTTCGAACGCGAATTTGGCGCGCGCGTGCGGGTGGGTTTTAATCCAGATAGTTTTGGCCACGCGGGGACCTTTCCTCAGTTGTACCGGAAGATGGGGATTCGCTACTACGCGTATCAACGTCCGGAGCCGATCAAAGAGCGCGACTATCCCGGCGGTACCACATTCTGGTGGCAGGCGAACGACGGATCGCGCATTCTCGCGTGCAACCTGCTGGAAAGTTATAACGCCGATACCGAGACGATCGAGCGCATGCGCAGATTGCCGTTTAGCCCGCATATGAATACGGGGCAAACGCAGTTTCTGTGTTTTTTTGGCGTTGGCAACCACGGTGGCGGCCCGACGAAAAAGGCGATTGCGGACATCCTCGCGGCGCGGCGGGACGGGGGAGAGACGGTCCCAGAGTTTTCGACGTTGCAGCGGTATTTTGAAGCGTTCGAGACTTCGATGGATGCGGGAAACATTCCGGTAGCGACTGGAGACCTTCAGCACCACGCTCAGGGATGCTATACGACACACGCGGAGATTAAGCGGCTAAACCGGCGCGCAGAGCACGAACTAATGGTGGCGGAGCGCTTTGCCACGGCGGCGTTGCGCGTTTGCGAGCATCGCTATCCAGCGGATGCAATCGAACGCGCCTGGAAGGATCTGCTCTACAATCAGTTTCACGATATACTCGCGGGTACGAGCATTGAATCTTCTTACGAAGACAGCCGCGATCAGATCGGCGGCGCGCGGCACGCGGCACGCGTGGTCACCAACGAATCGATTCAGGTGATTGCGCGGCATATCGATACGACGGCGGAAGGCAATACGCTGGTGGTTTTCAATCCGTTGCCGTGGCCTGTGCACACCGTCGTCGTGGCCCCGCCCATTGCTTCACGCACTGCGGAAGCTTTGCCAATTGGCGTGGAGACGCTGGGTGTGTCGATGCATATCGCGGATGCGGACGGCGGTGTGGTGCCGAGTCAGCGCGTGGCCGATGAGCGCATTGGCAGTCATGGGCAGGCGTTTGTTGCGGCGTTGCCCGCGATGGGCTATCGCTGTTATCACGCGCGGAGCGGGGCGCGGGATGTGCAGGCCCCCGGGCAGCTGGACGCAGATCGCACTTCGTTGGAGAACGACTGGTGGCGCGTCGAGTTCGATCCGTATGCGGGGCACATCTCCCGGTTGTTCGACAAGAAACGCGGCGTTGAGGTGCTGCGCAAAGGCAACGTGCTCGCGGCGATGATCGATCCATCCGATACGTGGGGACATGGATTCGCGGAGTATCGCAACGAGGCAGGACGCTTCGGCGATGCATCGCTCACGTTAATCGAATGCGGGAGCGTGCGCGCTACAATTCGGATTCAATCCCAGTTCGGCGCATCTTGCGCTGATCAGTTTGTAAGCGTTTATCGGAACCTGAGCACGATTGACTGCAAGTTTCGAATCAACTGGCAAGAGCGCTACACGACGCTGAAGCTGGGGTACGAAACCTGCATCGCGAACGGCACGGCAACCTGTGATGTTGGGTATGGTTGCCAGGTGCGAAATACCAAGGGCACCGAAGAGCCGGGGCAGAAGTGGGTGGACCTGACTGGGTCAGTGGGCGATACACGGTATGGCCTGGCGGTAATGAACGACTGCAAGTATGGGTTTGACGTAATGAACGACACCATGCGGGTGACCTTGTTGCGCAGCCCGGCTTATGCCCATCACGATCCGTCGCGATACGATGCGTCGCAACCATTTCCGATCATGGACCAAGGGTGGCACACGATTCACATGCGATTGGTTCCACATGCGGGGGATTGGCAAGGCGCAGACGTGGCCCGTCGCGCCTGGGAACTCGATGAGCCGCCAATCATGCACATAGAATCCGCGCATGCGGGTTCTTTGCCGTCCGAGCAATCGTTTTTAGGATGCGACGCGGCGAACGTTTTACTTACGGTTCTCAAGAAGGCCGAGGACAGCGATGCAATCATTGTGCGCGGATACGAGTCGGCCGGGCGCGAGACGCAGGCGGAAGTGCGCGCGTTTGGCGGTGCGTGGCCGGTAACATTCGCGGCGCATGAGATCAAGACCTTTGTACTGCGAAACGATGGTGGAGGGTTGGTTGAAGTGGACCTTGTCGAGCGGCCCGAGGAAGGCTAGGCGTGTCTGATGCACAACAAGTGGGGGATGCAGGTACCGGGCGCCGGGTGTCGTGGATTGCCAACGCCGCATTGCTTGTGGTTTCACTTGGATTCGTGTGCATCGCCGCGGAGTATGTGTTTCGATTTCGATACGCTCATCTCATATACACGCCCCGCGCGGAAGTGCGCGCGGTGCAGCAG
>CALEZK010000507.1 GCA_937928585.1 uncultured bacterium
CTTCAAGGCCGTCGAATCTTTCATTGAGGATGCGCCGCTACATCTGGGTACAAACACAACTGTTCTTTGCCCCCATGGCGTATGCCGCATGGTTGCCGGTACGACCAAGCAGCCTGTCGTTTCAAATAGGAACCACAATTTTCACCATTGGCATGCTCGCTTACGCTGCCGGAATGATAACGTTCGGCAGGGCAAACGTCGATTCGCCCATACGCACCGGTGTTTACCGATACTCCCGCCATCCCCATTATGTGTCGTCGTTCATCGCCTGGATGGGCGCATCGCTCGCCATGCAGTCGCTCGTTGTGCCCGCGGCGTGGCTACTCCTGTTTGCGATGATGCATCGCACCAACAAAATTGAAGAGCAGGCGTGCCTTGAGCAGTATGGTGACGCCTACCGCGAGTATATGAATCAGACGCCCCGCTATCTGCTTTTGAAGTAGGCTTCAGCAATCGTGGCTACGCCGACTCAAGTCGTGTCCCGCGTAGTATCCCGTGTCTACGGCTTTGCGGGATTTCGTGTAATAGGTAATCTGGCCTGTGTGATAGGAGAAGTGCTCAACAACATGAACCAGAATGCTCACCCCAGTCTCGCGATAGGCCTGAACCGGCCGTTCCTCCAGGAGCGAGTCAGGATCGAGCGTGTCCAATACCTGTGATGCCTCCCTTAGTGTAGACTCCAATTTTTCCAGCAGTTCCGATGTCGGCATCGGTCCCTGCGTAGAGAATTCCTTCGCGCGCTCACGAAGATCTGGTCTACCCCCAAGCCCGCTGCAAATCCACTGCCTCACATTGCCTGAGAGGTGAAGCACGAGATTACCCACACTCACGGTTTCTTCGTTTGGGCGAATCCAAATTTCGTCCTCTGACAGCAGGGCGATGCACTTCTGTATCCGCGGCAGCGATTCGCCAATTAAGCGTCGTTTAGATTCCTCAATTAGTGCTGCGCCAAGCGTGCTCATGGTTTTCTCCGTATTCCGTTGCCATATTGCGTACAATAATACCTACTTCTTAACATTGGGTTTCTTCATGCGCATATTAATTGCTGGTTGCGGCTATGTTGGTTCCATCTTGGCTTCGACGCTCTCCCGGGAAGGCCATGCTGTCTGGGGGCTTGGTCGCGCCCTAATGAATCTTCCGAAACGCGTCGACGCGTTGTACGCAGACGTTACGCAGGCCGATTCGCTAACGTCTTTGCCTACGGCGCTTGATGCAGTGGTCTATGCCATCGGCGCGGGCGCCTATGATGAGGAGCGCTATCGTGCAATTTATGTCGACGGCGTGAGCAATCTGCTCTCGGCGTTGCAACGCCAGCCGATCCCGCCAACCCGATTTGTATACGTGTCGAGCACAGGTGTCTACGCGCAAGATGGCGGAGAATGGGTGGACGAGGATTCCCCTGCGGAGCAAACCCATTTTTCCGGCGCGGCACTGCTTGCAGGTGAGCGCATTGTGGCTGATAGCAGAATAAGCTCCGTCGTGGTTCGGTTGGGTGGAATATACGGACCTAACCGCACACGGCTCATAGATTCAGTTCGAGACGGCTCTGCAACCGTCGCTTCAAATCCTTCCTATATCAATCTCATTCATCGCGACGACTGCGCGGGAATCATTCAGCACGTATTGCAACTGGCCAAGCCGCAACCGCTCTATCTGGGAGTCGACAACGAGCCAACGGATCGTCGCATTATCCTGGAATGGATAGCGGATCGCATGGGTGTCGCGCCACCGCAAACGACGGATATCCTCCCTTCACCCCGTGCGGCGCGCGGGAACAAGCGGTGCAAGAACGCGCGCATTACCTCGGCCGGATACAAATTTCGCTATCCGACCTATCGCGAAGGTTATGAAGAACTCATTCGCAGTACTTTGAGCTAAACACGGCACCCGCGAGAGCGGAATTAAATCTACGATGCCAAGCAGGAAATCCAAACCGCCAACACTCGAGCCGAAAGCGTTCCGGCGCGCGTTGCTCGCATGGTATCGCGTGCATGCGCGAGACCTGCCTTGGCGACGCACGCGCGATCCCTATGCGATTTGGCTCTCCGAAATCCTGCTGCAACAGACGCGCGTGGACCAGGGTCTGCCCTACTACGAGCGTTTTGTAGAAACTTTCCCGACGGTCGAGGCCTTGGCGGCAGCGAACGAAGATCGCGTCCTCAAAGCATGGGAGGGACTCGGGTATTATTCGCGCGCGCGTAATCTGCACAAGGCCGCGAAAGTGGTGGTGCACGAGAGACGAGGGGAGTTTCCACAGTCGGCTGAAGCCTGGCAGGAACTCCCCGGCGTCGGCCGATACACGGCAGGCGCCATAGCGAGCATCGCGTTCGAAGAACGCGCGCCGGTACTCGATGGCAATGTCATACGGGTACTCTCCCGACTCTACGATATCGAGGAAAGCACGGACGATGTCCGCGTGCGTAATCACCTTTGGCAGCTTATGGATGCGCTCGTTCCTGCGAAGCATCCAGGCGACTTTAACCAGGCCATGATGGAATTGGGCGCGAGAATCTGCACACCAAAATCTCCCGCGTGCGCGACATGCCCCGTCGCGATTCACTGCGCCGCACGCGCGAAGGGCGTGCAAGAGATCCGGCCCGTTCGCAAAACGAAGCAACCAACGCCACGACACGAAATGGTCGCAGCCGCGATTTGTGTAGACGGCAGGTACTTGTTGCTAAAACGGCGGGCTGCTGGTCTGCTCGGTGGAATGTGGGAATTGCCGGTGGGGCGTGTGAATTCAGGCGAAACGCACACGGGGGCGCTGGCACGAACGGTAGGCGAACAGCTGGGTGTCAAAACTAAAGTGCGGGGTTCGCTTGCGACCGTGCAACACGCGTACACGCATTTTAAAGTAACCGTCACAGTCTATGCCTGCGATATCGTCGAAGGGGTGCCGGCCGTTGTGGAACATGATGAGTTGCGCTGGGTTGCGCGGTCAGAATTCAAGAGATACGCGCTGCCCAAAGTAGTGCACAAATTCATAGCCGTGCTTTGAATAGAAGACGAGTGAACGTTGAAGATGTGCGGGGGGATGGTACGCGGGCAAGAGTTTTGCTTCAATGCTTCCGTCAGAATGCGGCAGCAAGTCTGCTAAAAATACCTCGTAAACCGCGACGATGCGCATTTGGGCATGCGCTCTCACTGCAATCCCGGCAGATCTCCGGCATTCTGGAGGTGTCTTCCTCCGCGAGTGCAACGCGGACCTTGCCCACCGCCTCGCCGTGCCATACTTCCTGTACCGATTGCGTGTAGACGTTGCCGAGGATCTCCGTGCGATGCCAATCCACGCAACACAACGGCACATCGCCGTTAAACAGTATCATCATATCGCGCGAAGGGCGGATGCAGTTTCCCATGGAGCGCATCTCGCCGACATTGAGTTTTTCCGCTTCAGAAATGTTGCCGCCGCGATTTTCAAGGGCGGAAGTCACCAGCCGCACGCCGTGTTTCGCCCAGAATTTGCGCGTCTTTGGAATCTCATCGACATTCTTGTTCGTAACCACCATCGATACGCGGAAGTCGATTTTGGATTTCTTCTTCTTGATCAGTTTTTGGAAAGTAATGCAGTTCTCGATCCCTTTCCTGCTGTCATACCCCATGATCTCTCGGTTCGTTTCCGGATCGAGCGATTGAAGACTGCACTTGAGTTGCTTCAGGCCGGCGTCAAGCAGGGCCTCGCCCTTTTCTTCAGTGAGATACGTTCCGTTGGTGATTACCTGCGTTTTCGTATCGGGAATCCGATCGGTAACGTACTTTGTCAATTCAGGAAGCCGCTTGTCGAGGAGCGGCTCATTCTGCATATACATGCCGATGCGCCGGGGCGGAGTTTTCGCGAGGTCGTCTACAATCTTGTGAAACATTTCAAGCGGCATGCGACCGTGCTCCAGGTCCGATTTCAAGACCTGTTCATTCGGGCAGAAAATGCAACGTCCGTTGCAACCGGCCTGCGTTTGAATCTGCACTCGGGGTGGCCCGGGTGTGAGCGGATGACGCACGAGTATGTTCCTCATGTTCGCTGAAACTGGAGTCCAAGGCCGGAAGTATAACAAAAACCACCCAAATGGGTGAAATTGGCGTTCCTCCAGTCTGTCGGGCTAGTTGTCGGGCTAGTTTTTGTTCAAGATTCCTTGCAGCGCTTCGGTCGCCCGATTAATGATCTGGTCGCGGACGATGTTGCCACTGCCCTTTACCGTTTCCTTCACTTCCTGCGTGATCGCATTTGTGCGTGGTCCGAAGCCATAGCTCGTGTTGGGGTCGACCGGTGATCCCGTCAGCAGAATTCTCAGGCCGCCAGTCTTTCGAAACGATCCGATGACGTCGCCCAATCCGGGTATGCTGTCCGCTGGCCCAAGGACGGTTTCCATCAGATCGACGTGCACGAGAATCTCCGTCTGTTGCGCGTTAAAATCAATCCCGCCAAGCGCGGTGATCACGTAGCTGGGCGTCTTCATTTCAAGCGCGTGAAGCGTCATGACGCCATTGTTGAATGTCGCCTCCATGTCGCACGTATCGTAAGCAAGACCCTGATCTTTCAGCTTTGGCGCGCGCAGCCGGGTGATCTCAAGCGTGCGCAACACACTAAGCACCTTGGTGGCGATTCCCAGTTTTCCAAAGGTGCCGTCTGTCGAACTAAGTTTCACGGCGCCGTTCGTGCCCGAAAGCAGCGGTAGATTCTCCCCGCTAAATATCTCCAGATCAATTGTTCCCGTCATCGGCCCCTTGAGGCCTCGCGGCTCTTCGAAGGTTAAATCATCGATCAAAGCCTGATCGATACCCTCCACCTTAAGACTCATGGCCGTTGACGCATTGCGGTCGTTGCGCGCCTGCATCAGCCGGACCCAGCCCGATCCTGTACCGCCGCGATTTGCAAAGGTAAGATTGCCTATTTCCATGTCGCCGTTAACCGCCTTCACATTCGTGAACACGTTCTCCAGCACCCCTTTTTTTATAAGCACCGTGCCCATATTGACGTCAAACGTGCCGGTGAATCCGGTCGACTGCTGCGACGCGGGCTCCGCCGCAGTAGTGACGCTGGCGGAATGACTTTCGAGCGCGGACTTCATCGCGAGCATCGCATTCACATCGAGTTGCTTGCCCGTGAGCGCTCCAGACCATCCTTCCTTGCGTGTAACGAGGTCGATTGTAAAATCGGAGTTCGCGCCGCGCACCGCGAGATCTTCCGTGCCAAATACGCCATCATTGTAGGTCAGGCCGCCGTTCAGCAAGTCAATCCCGAGTTGTTCATTTAGCGCAAAGTTGACCTGATCTAATGCAACCGTTGCCTTTACCGGTTGTGTCGCGAACTTACCGCGAATGCGCCCGCCTGCGCGTGTTCCCGCAGGCATGAGCGCGGCCAGTGCGCCGGCGCTTATCTCAAACTGCGGAATCTCAAAACGTGCATCGGTGAATACCCCATTAACGGTTTGATCGAGGCACGTAATTGCTACGGACTTTGCTGCCCAGTTGCCCGTGGTGGCCACGCCGGTGATATTCATCGCGGAAGTGGTCCCACTTTTCTTAGTGAGATAGTCGCTGATCGCAATCGTGTTGTCGTCCAGGTCAACCGTCGCGTCAAAGATCCCCTTCTCCGCGTTGCGCGCAAAACGAATAGGCACGAGGCCATCCACCCGCAATGTTTCGGGCAGAATTGGCTGGAAAGTTGCGCCCGGCAAGGCCGCATTCACGATTACGTCGCCAAGATTCCAGCCTGACTTCTCACTGAGCATCACGACTTCGCCATCCAACTCCGGCGATCCGGCGCGCACAAACGCCACGCGCAGTTTCGGGTTCTTTTCGTGCGGCAAATCAAGCGCCACTTCAAAATTGGAATCGCCATACGCAGCGAGAATTCCCGGCGCAACCTCCTTTGCGGCCTCTTGTTTGAGGAAGGGAAGGTCCATCTTCGCCAAATTTCCGCGCACGTTCCCTTTCCAGGTGCGTGCCTCAATGGCATACGTGCCATTCACGCTGACATTGCCCAGCTTCTGCGTTGTGGTTGTCGCGGATGTTTCAATCGAACCGGGCGTGGCTTTAAAGGTAGCCTCAACACTTGCAAATCGATCTGCCCAGGAAGGCGAATCAATTTCAAACGTGCCCCCCGAGAGTTTCCCCGAGATGGAGAGATCCGGCGGCACGCCACCTGCCGACGAGAAAGTACCCGTTACGCGATCAAGCGCAATATTGGCCGTCGCCTGTTTCAGCGTGTCCAGCGGCATAACCATGGCAAGGCGCTCACGCGTGAGCTTAACCGAGCCCTTGAGCTCAACAGTGGCATTACCTTCACCAATGTTGGGCTTCACCGAGCCTTGAAGCCCAAGGTCATCCGCTTTCAACGAAACGATTCGCAGTGTGTCATTCTCAAATGCCAGCTCACCCGAAAAGCCTTCGATGGCGCGTTGCCCCTTCGGCAGCGTAAGGTCGACACCGGTAAACGTCCCCGTGCCCGACACCAGACGCAGCTTCTTGTCGGCGGTGAGGCCGATGAGCAAATCCTTCGCGGAAATGCGCGCATCCTCAGTCGCGACCACTCGATAGTTCGCGCTGGATTGTGCTGAGAGGAAAGCCTGCAGTCCCGCGCGATCCGCATTAACTTCCTTGACGCGTGTCGCTACGCCACCATCCGGCTCGATGGTAATGTCAGACGTGAACTGAAGTCCCGGCGCATTCCAGACCAAATCATTCACGGTAATCTGGCCGCTGTCCCACCAGGCCACTCCCGTAAATGCACCGGCGATAGCGGCGAGATCAACGCCATTCATCGGGACGGGTACCGCGTTTCCGTCCAACGCGATTTTTACCCGGCTTGTGCCGGTCCGCTCGATCGTTGCCTTGACAGTGGCAACTGCGGGCGGCACGCGTTCCGCGCTGAATAGCGTCGAGGTGTCCAGATTGGTGAGTGTCAAATCCCCATGAACGCCCAGCCCAATCTCCTCCGGGCTATCCCGCTCCAGAGTAATCGTTCCGGCGAGCGCAGTGCCGTCGCCATATGCGGGTGAAACCGCATCGGCGATAATCGAAATGGTGTCAGACAATACATTCGTAGCAGCGAGATCACCCGAGAAGACGGGCTTCTCAACGCCTTCCAGCGCGATAGTAGCATCGGGCGCATGAATGCGGCCTATTTCGAGTTGTACGCCGCTGCCCCCCTGATCGCCGCTCGCGGCATGTTCCGCGCGCGCGCTGATCATCGCGTCAAATCGGGTCTTGAGATCACCGGGTTTCGTGGGCAGCGTCGCGGCCAAGCCGTCGATCTTTAATTCCTGAATATCGATGGCCCCGCGCATCAGGCTCGAAACGCGGGGATAGGCGGAAAGATGGGTGCACGTGGCCTTGAAGTCGCCTTCACCGACGGAGATGTTCGTGGCCCGTAGAGCAGGCACTGGAAGCAGCACGAGATCCATCCGCTCGACGGTGGCCGGCAAGCCGGTGTTCTTCGTGATTCGTTCCACAAGATAGGGTCGATAACGGTCCGCATCGATCATGCGCTCCGCTACTTGCCACCCGATGATGATAAGCACAACGACAAACGCAAGGATGAACGGCCACCGCTGCCGCTTGCGCTGAAACGGAATGCGCAATGTTGGCGAAAGACTCATGCCCTATTCTACCAGTAAATGAGCTGGCGAGCATCTCCTGTTCATGAATTTCGCGGTATAACGAGGATGCTCTTTACAGCCGCGCCTCGTCATACACGATTGGAAAATCATCGCCTTCAATGATCGCACCTTCGGGAATCACCGACGTATGCTGCAGGAGCGGATGCTTGCCGTCTGCACAGCGCGTTTCGGGATGCATGAAATTCAGCACCACACCACGACGTGGCCCATCCGAATCGTTGCCATATGATCCATGCAGCGTCATCGAATCGTGAATCGAACATTCGCCCGCTTTCAACAGCATTGGTTCTGGCTTGAACTCCGCAAGCTGCTCTGGCGATAAGACGGTCTTGATGCCATCCATGTTTTCCAGCAGTTGCAGCTTGGGCAACAGCGGCCACTTGTGGCTTCCGGGCACGTAGTGAATGCAGCCATTGTCCAATGTTGTGTCGTCGAGTCCGATCCAAACCGTTAAATGACGCGACGGAATCGCGCGCGTCCAGTACGAGTAGTCCTGGTGCCACGCAACCACTCCCGGATGCCGCTTGGGTTTGTAGAAAACCTGATCGTGCCAGAAACGCACTTTAGGTGTATCAAGCAGCTGGCTAACCGGCACCGTTATCGCGGGATGAAATAGAATGTCGTGGAAGGCCTCGTCAATTCGCCAGGCGCCCAGAAAGTGAAAAACATTCTGTTCGGGGGCGTTCTTCCAAGCCTCGTCAATTTCATACAGTTCCCCAAGGCGAGGGTTCTCTCCAGTGCGTATCCGCTCGAGTCCTGTGCGTAAAGCGTCGATTTGCTTATCGTTCAGCACACGCGGACCCTTGATGAACCCTCGTTCGCGAAACTCGGAAACGGCTCCATCGCTTATCCGAAAGTCGTTTGCCTCAGAACGGGTTCGGATTTCAGGAAACAGCGTGCCTGCCATTCCATGGTGCGTGCGGTATTCGATGTGCGAAGTCGCCATGACGAAAAACCTCCGTGCTTAACCCACAATTGTGCATATCATCGCCACCGCATACAATGCATCGCTTGAAGGCGTAAGCAGCTACCGCTTCATCCAAGCGAATTTGCTTACCGTTCAAGTATGCCATTGATCGACTATCCTGATGCCGCAACGGGAGGGGTTTCAAATGTACGCACAAGCTCTGTTCTGTGTTTTGTCCGCGTTGGCCGCGGACGGCCCGCCGCTCGACGGCACCGCGCCGCTCACAATACAGGGCGACTTCCCCATGCAGATGGTTGCGGGCATCGACGCCTACCTCGACCGCGCACTTGACGAAAGTGTGGCGAAACGCGCAGCCCATTGGTCTCGCGATTTCTCTTCCCCTGAAGCCTACGACGCATCCGTAGAGCCAAATCGCGAGCGACTCAGAAAAATCATTGGCACAATCGACAAACGAGAACCAGTCGAGTTAACCACGATCGGCTATCCCGGCGCGGCCGGGTTAGTTGAAACGAGTTACTACAGTGTCAATCACGCGCGATGGACTGTCTTTCGCGGCGTTGAAGGAGAAGGACTGATCCTCGAACCAAAAATGGCGGTAAAGGCGCAAATCGTAATTCTCCCCGATGCCGGTGAAGCGCCTGAACTGCTTGCGGACGTGATTGACGGGTCACCACGGAACATGCCTATTGCGCTGTACTTTGCGGAGATTGGATGTCGTGTCATCGTACCCGTACTGATTGATCGCAATGACACGTGGTCCGGTGTCGATGGATTGTGCATGACGAACCAGCCGCACCGCGAATACATCTATCGCACTGGCTACGAACTTGGCCGCCATATTATTGGATACGAAGTGCAGAAAACGCTTGCGGTTGTCGATTGGTTTTCTCAACGCGACCCCGATGTTCCAATAGGAGTTGCGGGACGTGGCGAAGGGGGCTTAATCGCACTTTATGCATCGGCCCTTGATCCGCGAATCGACGTAACCGTAGTTTCTGGATATTTCAAACCTCGAGAGGAAGTTTGGAAAGAGCCCATATATCGCAACGTTTGGTCATTGTTGCATGAGTTCGGCGATGCCGAAATTGCTTCTCTAGTCGCGCCGCGTAGCTTGATTATCGAGGCTGCTGATCATCCTGCCGTGACGGGCCCCCCTGCGCCTCGTGACGGCCGCGACGGTGCGGCGCCGGGGGTTATCGAAACGCCACCGGCGGGCTTAGTTGCACAGGAGGTGGAACGCGCAAAAAAACTTGTTGCGGGATTGAGTGCGTCCGACTCGATTGCATTGGTAAATGCTCCATCCAACGCGTTGCCAAACCATTCCTGGAGGCAAGAAACAGTTGCAGCATTTCAAGACGCGTTAAAAATTGTCCCTATTTTCGGTTCTAATCCTGGTGGGGGACCAATTCCGAAGTTTGATACTTCGCCGCGCATGAAACGACAGGTGCAACAGCTTGTTGATGACACACAATACCTCATGCATCAGGCGGAATTTCGGCGCAAAGAATTTTGGGCGAAAGCCGATGCAACATCACCGGAATCCTGGGCGAAATCTGTCGAACCGTATCGGGAGTATCTCAACGAGGAAGCAATTGGCGCGCTACCGGCGATTAGCTTGCCACCAAACGCGCGCACGCGCCTGGTTTACGATCAACCAACCTATCGCGGATACGAAGTCGTATTGGACGTCTACGCGGACGTCTTCGCCTATGGAATCTTGCTGATCCCCAAAGACATCGCCCCTGGCGAAAAGCGTCCCGTGGTCGTGTGCCAGCATGGCCTGGAAGGCCGCGTGCAGGAAGTCGCTGACCCTGCCGTCGACAGCCACTACTATCACCAGTTCGCGTGCAAGCTCGCCGAGCGCGGTTTCATCACCTATGCACCGCAGAATCCCTATATAGGCGAAGACAAGTTTCGCGTCTTACAGCGCAAGGCCAATCCGTTGAAGGTTTCGCTCTTCTCGTTCATCGTGCGCCAGCACGAGCAGACGCTGAATTGGCTCGGGTCCCTGCCATTTGTAGATTCAAAACGCATCGCGTTCTACGGGTTGAGCTACGGCGGAAAAACTGCATTGCGCGTGCCCGCGCTGCTTGATGGATACTGTCTGTCCATCTGCTCCGGAGATTACAACGAATGGATCTGGAAATGCGCGAGCGTCAGCCATTCGCTCTCATACGTCTTCACCGGTGAAGATGAAATGTGGGAATGGAACCTCGGCAATACGTTCAATCACGCGGAGATGAGCTGGCTAATCTATCCCCGCCCCTTCATGGTCGAGCGCGGCCACCATGATGGTGTTGGGTATGACGAGTGGGTTGCGTACGAGTTCGCAAGGACAAAGAGACACTATGTGCTGCTCGGTTCAGGTGACGATGCAGAGATCGAGTATTTCAACGGGCCTCACACTATCCACGGCGTCGGCACATTCGCTTTTTTGCACGAAAAACTCGATTTCCCGCCGCGCGTTACTCCGCGTGATACGGTTGCACCTGCACAAAATTGAATGCTGTGTCCCTGCCCGGAAGTGCGCTCGCGTCCGTGAAAGCTATATTCGCGCTGTTGCTGGTCGCACGGAAAACGCGCCGGTGAAACGTCAGGTGGGCGGGCTTGTTGCTATTGTACGGCGGAACGGCATTCGAGTTGCCGCTGGCGTAGGCATAGTCGATGGTGTAAGCGTCAATCACCTCCACGTTGTCGAACGAAATCAAGAGTCCGGTCGCCGCGTTCTCTTGTAATGCGTTCGTGGTCGCCGAGTACATTTTAAGCGAGTACAGCCGGCCCGGAGTCAAGCCATCCAATTTCTGTGTGACTCGATTCTCCCTGTCGCTGCCGCGGGACATCACGCAGAACTGATCGCCGGCTTTATAGCGTGGATAACGCCCTTCCAAAAAGCTAAAACCATTCATCGATCCCGCGCGCACAGAACCGTCGCTGGCAGGTTCGATAGTCCATTCATCGAGCCCGTCGGCAAAATCGGGATTTCGCAAGTGACGCAATTCATAAGGGTCAGCGTTGTAGCGTTCCGTGTTGCCTTCGATGCAGTAATGCCGATACAGCTTCTGCACATATCGCAGATACTCTTCATCGGCATTGTTGGAGATAAACTCCATCACGCCGCGAAGGCCTCGAAACCGAGGGTCGTTTGCAAGGGCATTGAATTGCATGTCTAGCAATACGTTGTAGTCCGCTCCAGGATCCACATCGAGCGTGAAGGACGGAGCGGTAAAATAGCCAAGGCATACCACCATAGAGCGCTCGATACCCGGCACGACGCGTTGCCACTCCTCCATCCATTGGCCGAGACTACGGTTCACAAGCCGTTCGGCACCCATTAAGTTGGGCTCTTCGCGAATATAGTTTTCCCATGCATGAACAAAGCCAAGCTCATGCAACCTGCGACTGAATGCAAGCGGCCCTTCATCGCGAAACAAATCGACACACCATGCGTAGAACTGCCTGTCCTTCATTGCGGGGGATTCCCGCAGCAGTGCGATAGACTCGGTCCACGCGCGATAGTGGGCATCAGTTTCCGTGGTGAACTCGTCGACTATCAGGCCGTTGAACCCGGGCCGTGAAATGCCAGGGTTCTGCAACCACGCATCTGTTACCGCGCGCGGCTCGGGCGGCGTGATGGACTTCAGTCCAAGCACACTTCCCGTAGCAATCCAACGACGACCCTCCGCCCGCCAATCGCTAAAAACCGCGTCCACTTCAGCATTGGCAGCGCCACCCACGAGTGTATTCACATTTGCGAGAATGTCATTCTCCACGACGTCTCTAGACAGTGGACCAAATGCGTCGACGTTGAGAGACACCGGGAAGTAACAGAACGCAATCTCCGGGATGAGGGCGATGCGAAGATCTTTTGCTCCCGTTACTGCAACATCGAAACTGCCTTCCGGCAAGAAACACATCGCTTCCCAAGGTGCGTCCGCGTTTGGACGGCGGAGTCGCGGGAAATCAATTGTGTCTACAACGCGCACGGACGAAATGTTTGCGTCCGCGGGCCGCACCTGAATAGACACCCATCCTTCGCGCGGAATGGCAAAGCGTGTCCTGAATTCACTTGTGCCTTCAAGCTTTTTCGCGCGCCCCTTATCATCACCAAATAGGACCGCAACGAAATTGTTCAACGGCAGCGCTTTTCCAAAACCAGCAGATTCCAATGACGGCCCGGGTGCGCGATAGGGGAAGCGTGCCGATAAAACCTTTCCGCCTGGAATGTCAATATTCAGTGAGATCAGCGCATCAATGTTGGTTGCAAGTGTGCGAAATCGGGCAATCTCCGAGCCAACCAACCGCTTTGTCTCGTCCGGCACGCCGTGACCTGACATCGTAAGCGTGACGGGCGCGTCCATAGCCGCGCTGCCAAGCGCCTCCGTCAAAACGCTTGCAGCAATGGTATTGTCTTGCGGACGTGACCACAGTTCGACGAGACCGGCCGCGGCTTCACTCGTAAGCGACTGCCGTAGTTGTATTGGCGTGCGCCAAAGCCCGCCGCCTCCACCCCAATCAAATACACGAATGGCGATTACATTCGTAGCGCCGGGCTTCAGGTGATCACCAAGCAATGCGATGCACCGAGTCTGGTACATGGTAAGGCGCGCGTCGTCCCCGAAGTCATCAATCTTGACGCCGTTGCAATAAACCGTGCCCGCATCATTGATGCCGCTGACAAAGAGGTGTGTACTGGGCGATACCCAGCCTGCGGGCACGTCAACTCGAATCCGATACCATGCCGCGCCATCGTAGTCTCGATGTCCGTCATCTTCCCAGCGCGTACCGACCCGGATCGGTTGCCAATCGGTATCTTCGAGGTCGGCACGCATCCAACCGGCGCTGGTCCCCTCATCATTCGGATCGGTTTTGAACCGCCACCCCTGATGAAGGTCAATCTCCGGCTGAGCGTGTGCCACAAAGGCACCGAAGACAAGACACAGTGCTATTCTGCATCGCATAGAAAAGGCTCCTGGCAAGGATACTAACCAGCGCCGCGCAATATCGCAATGCTTGGCAAGCTGAACCTCGACAGGGCTAGGCGTTGGCTTCGTCCTCCTTGTGCTTCTGCGGAAACATCACAGACAGCACCATTGTGACGATTAAGACGAGCACCGTGAAGCTCAGCGAAAAGATCACCGGTATGTGGAAGATGTCCATCAGCAACATCTTGATGCCGATGAACGTCAGCACGATTGCAAGGCCATATGACAACAAATGGAACGTATCGTGCGCGCCCGCGAGCAGGAAGTACATCGCGCGAAGCCCGAGAATCGCAAAAACGTTTGAAGTCAAGACAATGAACGGATCAGTCGTGATCGCGAATATCGCGGGAATCGAGTCCACGGCGAAAACGATATCAATGAAGCCAATCAAAGCGATGACCAACAACATCGGCGTCGCCATACGCACGCCGTCTACTTGCGTGAAAAGCTTCTCGCCATCGTAGTTGGACGAAACCTTGATGTGCCGTCGAACCCATATGATCATCAAGTTCTTTTCAAAATCGATGCTATGGCCGGTCGCCCACCACATCTTGATTCCGGTGAAAACGAGGAACGCGCCGAAGATATAGAGAATCCAGTGAAATTTTGCGATTAACCATGCGCCCAACACGATGAGAATGGCGCGCAACACCAGCGCTCCCAACACACCAATCATCAAGCCGCGCTTCTGGTGCTCGGGCTTCACTTGGAAGTACGTGAAGATCAGCAGGAAGACAAAGATGTTGTCGACAGCGAGTGCCTTCTCGATTAAGTAACCGGTAATAAACTCTGTCGCCTTGATACTGGCCTCTTCATTACCTTGAAGCCCGCCGAGATACCACCAAAGCCATCCCACAAAAACAAAAGATACGAACACCCAGATCGCCGACCAAATTGCAGCTTCCTTGATCGAAATCTTGTGTGCGCCCTGTTGCCGCATCACGACAAAATCGATAAAAAGCGCCAGAAGCACAAACCCACTGAACAAAGTCCACATTAATGGAGTGCCGACAGATGTCATGAAAAGCCGCCTTCGCGTGTTGTGTGGCGTGGTGAGCGCCAGCTTTTTGAGCCCGTAAAAGGCCCTGCTGGTCTCGCTGTCACGCTGGGCGTGGCTTGCGGCACCGGGCCCGCACAAAAAAGCATGCGGGATCCGTGTTGACGGCGCCGTAACTGCGTGGACGCGGGGTGCGTCCCGGGAGCTACTCCCCATCAGAGGCGGCGCGATTCTATAGTGACTGGGGGCGGGTGTCAATTTCCTTGCCCATGGTGCATACTCAGCACCTGGTAGAACGGTGCGATACAAACTGGCGCGCCCCACGGTCAATACGGGGTGCGCGCTCGCCTCGGCAAGGCAGATTGACCGAAAGAATTCGTAGCGGGAGGACCAATCATGAACAGGCGCGACTTCATTAAGACTTCAGTCGCTGGTGCGGCATTTGCCACAATCGGAGGACCTATGGCTACTGCGGAACAGCAGGTTCGGAAGCGTCCATTTTTTGACAAAGATCGCATTGCCGCGCGAAATACCAACCGGTCCACCGTGATTTCCCGGCACGGAATGGTCTGTGCCAGCCAGCCGCTCGCGGCTATGGCGGGAATCGACATACTTAAAGCCGGAGGGACCTGCATCGATGCCGCAATCGCCACCAACGCCGCACTCGGCGTCGTGGAGCCTGCGAGCAATGGTATCGGCGGCGACCTCTTCGCAATACTGTGGATCGAAAAAGACAAACGTCTTTACGGCGTAAATGCAAGTGGCCGCGCGCCGTACGCGTGGAATCTCAAGGCCGCAAAAGCCCTCGGATTGGATTCGATCCCGAGGCAAAGCCCGCTATCCTGGAACGTGCCCGGTTGTGTGAGCGGATGGGAGCTGCTAAGCGACTCTTGGGGCAAGTTGGGGCTTGCAAAATGTCTTGAACCAGCCATTGCGCTCGCGCGCGAGGGTTTTCCATTGTCACCGTTAATCTCAACGCACTTTAATTGGCCCAGTGAGATGGCCCCGCACATGGCCGCAGTCTATCATCCGAACGGCGCCATTCCCGGTTACGGCGAAATATTTCAGAATCCGCTGCTCGCAAACAGCCTGGAATCAATCGCGAAGGACGGCCCATCCGCGTTCTATGAAGGTGCGATCGCTGAAGCCATCGTGAAGAAGTCTGACGAACTTGGCGGAAAGATGAGTCTAAAGGACCTGAAGGACCACACGGCGAATCGCGTAGACCCGGTGAGCACCAATTACCGCGGATGGGACGTATGGGAAATTCCGCCGAATGGCCAGGGTATTGCGGTGTTGCAAATCCTCAACATGCTTGAACTGTTTGATATCGGCGGAATGAAGCCGAACTCTGCGGAACATCTTCACTTGTTTATCGAAGCCAAGAAGCTCGCCTACGAAGATCGCGCGATTTACTACGCGGATCCGGAATTTGCAGACGTGCCCATCGCGCAGTTGATTTCGAAAGAGTACGCAAAGGAGCGCGCAAAGCGAATCAATCCCGAGCGCGCAGCCACCGAAGTAAATTACGGCGACCCAAAGCTCGACAGCGATACCATATACATGTGCGCGGCAGACGCCGAAGGCAACATGATCTCGCTTATCCAGAGTAACTACGCCGGCTTCGGATCGACGATTTGTCCAGACGACTGCGGTTTCGTCATTCAGAACCGCGGACAAGGTTTCTCGCTGGATCCAAAACATCGATGCAGGCTGGAGCCGCACAAGCGCCCATTCCATACCATCATTCCTGCGTTCATGACCAAAGATGCCAAGCCGGTAATGGCATTCGGCGTCATGGGCGGCGACTTTCAGCCGCAGGGGCACAGCCAGGTGACTATGAATATGATCGATTTTGGCATGACGCCGCAGGAAGCTGGGGACCAACCGCGGGTAAGCCATAATGGCAGCTCGACACCATCCGGAGGCCGAATGGACCGCGGTGGAAGGATAGGCTTCGAGCGTGGCATTGAAGACGGCGTCAAGCTCAAGCTCGCCGAAATGGGGCACGTTATCGAAGACGGCGTGGAGGCGCACGGTGGCTATCAGGCCATCTGGCGCGAGGATGATCCGCTTCGCTATTTTGGCGGCACCGATCCACGCCTCGATGGCGCCGCGCTCGGCTACTGACACGCAGGTTTGCGATCTTGATCTGGCATTTCATCGAAGGGGAAGAAGGGTGCGCCTATGCAGTTCGACATGGCTGTGTAGCGATAATAGTAGACGCACTACGTGCCAGCGCCACTGCCGCATACATGCTCAACGCAGGCGCGACAGAAATTCTCGCCGTTCGCGAAGTCGAGGAGGCATTTTCGTTGGCCGGCGCCTATCCGGATGCGCTGCTTGCCGGGGAGCGGGGTGGCCTGCCACCCAGGGGCTTCGACCTTGGAAACAGTCCCAGAAGCGTGTCCAAAGTTAACGGTAGGCGAGTTATCTTCACCACGACCACGGGCGCAGGCCGTCTTGTTCAAAGCTGGGGTGCGCACGCCGTTTACATGGGTTCGACCGTCAACGCAACCGCTGTGGCACGTGCCGCTGCGTCTCACCAGCGCGATGTTGTTGTTGTCCCCGCAGGACTCATGTCTGACGCGTCATACAATGCTCAGGAAGACTGGGTGGGAAGCGTCGCGGTTGCGATGGCTGCGGCAACCGAGCTTGGACCACTAGAAATCGGAGAAGGCGGCCACCGATACACCTACTGGCACGACAGAATCCTCTGCGACGGCATCGAGAAACTGTTTCAAACCGCACCCCACGCACAAAACCTTCGCGAAATCGGCCAACACGAAGACATCGCATTTTGCGCCGGAATTGACACGATTGCCACGGTGCCCGTGGCCGTCGAACGCAATGGATTGGTCGTGCGCGTGGTCGCAGCCGACTAGCCAGGATATCCCGAAGTCTCGCCGTGGGAGGATTGTTTGCGCGTGGCTTTGATTGTATCGAGGTAGCCGCTCGCTCTAAACGCAGCAATTGGATCGGGGTCGATTCCCAGCTCCAGCCGTACTTGTGCCAGCAGTGGGCGGACGTCGGTTTGATATGCGCTCTGCACGATTTCTTCCGCGGCAACGATGTCACCCTCCGCTTGCGCGGCTTGCAGCGCTTGCCGATCAATCAGCAGCGCACGGGCATATGCCAATTGGCAATTCACTACCGACTGAATCATCTCTTCGATCTTTGGTTTCAGGTTATGGCTCTGATCGATCATGTACGCGATATTCGACGCAACCTGCGAATCTTCCTCCGCGGCGACAAGTTCATTGTAAATCAGGAACAATTCGTATGGGTTGATGCTGCCGACGCTGACATCGTCGTCCGCATACTTCTTGTTATTGAAATGAAACCCGCCCAATTTTCCTTCGTCAATGAGGAACGCAACGATATGCTCGATGTTGGTTCCCAAGGGGTGGTGCCCAAGGTCTATCAACACCTGGGCACGTTCGCCCAGTTTCTTGCAGAAGGCGTATGACATCCCCCAGTCCGCGATATCGGTGTGGTAAAAGGCGGGTTCGAAGAATTTATATTCGACGAGCATCCGCATATTCGCAGGCATCGCGTCGTAGCATGCTTGCAGCCCCTCCAGCATCCAACGCTTGCGCCGGCGAAAATCGCCCTGTCCGGGATAGTTCGTGCCGTCCGCAAACCACAGACTAAGAATATCGGAATTGACGAGTCGCGCAATTTCGATGCACGCGACCAGATGCGCAACCGCTTTTGCCCTCGTGCGCGCGTCCTCGTGTGTAAGGCTGCCGAGTTTGTAGGCATCGTCCTGAAAGAGATTGGGGTTGATTGCTCCGATTCGCAGTCCAAGCCGTTTCGCATGATCGCTTAGCGCGGCAAAGTCGTCTACCTGGTCCCACGGTATATGGAGGGCTACCGATGGGGCCGCGCCGGTAAAGCGGTTCACCGCCGCGGCATCTTCAATCTTCTCAAACGCGTTACGCGGCACGCCTTCCTGTGGGAAAACCTTGAACCGCGTGCCCGAATTCCCATACGCCCAAGATGGGGTCTCGATACGGTGCGTCTTGATTCGTTGCTTGATGCGCGTGAGGTCACCGAACCGTTCTTCAAGTTGGGCGATGCCGACAGCTATGGCCCGGTGATCAAGCGAATACATGCGGTTCCTTCCCTGACGATAAGATTACGTTGGCGTGCGCCAGAACAGTACCAGCCCGACCGCAAAAAATGCAGCGTTCGCAGCCCAGGCGGCGACCTGCGGCGATAGGCGACCGGCATACCCTAGGCTCATCGAGATTGAGAACAACAGCAGATACGCGATCGCAATGATTACGCTGGCGGCAAAACCAATTGCCATTCCGCCGCGCCGCAACCGCATCGCGAAGGGTATAGCCAGCCAGACAATGACAAAACTCAGGATTGGTTGCGCATACTTCGCGTAGTAATCCACCTCCAAGCGCAGCGCGGGAATGTTACGTTCCTCCGCGTTTGCAATGTCCTGTTTGAGTTGCTGCGTTGTTTTGGTTTCCGAAGGATTCTCCAGCGCGAAAAGGGCGTCGGGGGACTCGGCAAACGGCGCGGCGTCCTGGCGGATCATTTTCCCGCGGACGGTTTCCCATCGTGGGTCCGCCGTGTACCATCTGCCATCTTCCATAATCCACTGGCCGCGCGATTCGTCCCAATAAATGCGGTGCGCCTCGATTTGTTGCACGGTGTCCGCGGTACGGGAATACATCAGCACCTCTTGCCCAGTCAGCGCAATGCGGTTAAACTTGCCGATGTGGCAGGGCCAGCTTCCGGATAAATTGGCCCAGCTAATTCCTTTTCGTTCCGTGGGATCCGTATTGGAAAAATAGGCTTTCTCGATTCGCTCCGCTTCGGCAGCCGCAGCCGCGCCGAAAGTTTCATTCATTCCGAAAAGCGAAAGCGCAAGCAGCAGCGCAATAAGTATGGGCATTCGGACAAAGCGGCGCAGGCTTATGCCTCCCGCCGTCACCGCGGTGACTTCATTGTGTTGTGCGGCATCGCCCAATACGAGCAACGCGGAGATTAACAACGCAAAAGGCGCAATGCGCTGGATTACATCCGGCAGAAAATTGAGGTAGTACTGGATGACGATGGCGGGTGTCACGTCGAACTTGCGAATATCGATCATGCGATGCGTCAGCAGATCTATCAGCACGTAAATAAGCGAAAGCGCGAGCAGCGCGCGAAGCAGCGCACCGCCCATTCTAAACAGGAGATATCGATCCAGGGTTTTCATTTGAATAGTCGCGTTAGAACGAATTCCCGCAATGGTAGCAAATTGCGGGTGTCATCATCGTTCAGGAGGCTGCAGCCGGCGCTGCCTCCTGCGGGGCGTACCACGCGATGGTGTTCGCAAGCCCATCGCTCAGCGTGACGATAGGCTCGTAGCCAAATGCTGATCGGGCCTTCGAAATATTCGCCAGCGACCACGGGATCTCGCCCTTTCGCGGAGGTTCGAAAGCAGGTTCAAGATTTGTTCCAAGCAGATCATTGAGCGTTTTTACCAAAGTCAGCACGCTTGTGCTTTTACCGCAGGCCACGTTGTAGATACCCGCAATGCGCTCGGTGGCGCGCATCGCGGCCATGTTCGCGGCGACCACATTGTCCACGTAAGTGAAATCCCGCGATTGCGTGCCATCGCCGAACACCCGCGGCGAATTGCCCGCCCGCATCGCGCTAATGAACAGCGGGATAACCGCCGCATAGGGCGACAAAGGATCCTGCTTCGGGCCAAACACGTTAAAATACCGCAACCCAACGATGTCGATTTCGTACAATTCGGAAAACACCCGCGCATAATGCTCGGCAGTGTGTTTGGACACGCCGTAAGGCGAGAGCGGTGCGCAGGGCATGGACTCTTCCAGCGCGACATTGCCCGTCGCGCCGTAAACGGACGACGACGAAGCAAACACGACGCGCTTCACGCCTGCATCGCGGCAGGCGAGGAATACGTTGAGCGTTCCATCAACGTTCACTGCGTTTGACGCTTCCGGATCTTCGATCGAGCGTTGCACTGACGGTAGCGCGGCCTCATGGAAGCAGAAGTCCACCTCGTCTGCCGCGTCATAAACAAACGCCCGGTCCGTGATGCTGCCTTCCATCAGGTGAATCGCATCGAGCACGCCGTAGAGGTTGGAGAGCCGTCCCGTGGAAAAGTCGTCGACCACGCGCACTTCATGCCCTTCGGCAATCAATGCGTGCGTTAAATGGCTTCCGATGAATCCGGCACCGCCGGTAACAAGAACGCGCGCCACCTTTCGATACTCCTCGGCGAATTATACGGCGTAAACCCGGCAGTATTCTAACCCAGTTCTTCGTCGCTACCCGCGGATGATAGCGGCAGACCACCCTTCGGCAATTCGCAACTCGGTAAACGTCTTTCCATCCAGCTCGATAGTGGGCGCGATAAAACCTTCGACTTCCTTTCCCGTGTCATCGAAAACATGCACTTCATGCCTGGAAGCATCACCCCAGCCAAAGCGTCCGCTGCGATTCGTCAAGATGCGTTCCGCCCCTATGACAAATCCCTCGTGAAGCTCGACAGGCGTAAAGGGGTACATGTAACGCGTCAAGGTGTGGTGCGTCGGCACCACGGTTACGTCGTTATACCAATGATAGACGCACCCATAGTCCAGTGCTGCCAGCATCGTGTTATACGCATCCTGCTCGCTGTATTCGGTAAGGTGATCGCCGAGCGCGATCGGCGAATGCAGATGCGCCTGTGTGCAGTTGGTGATGCTGCCCGTCTCCACAAAACAGGGAAACTTCAGCGCGGCGCGCGCCCGGGTCATCGGCGGGCCATTTCCGATCATCGGTCCGCGCGCGAGAATGCGCTTCGCCAGTGCGAGCCGCCACGATTCCGTTAGCAACGTCACCGAAGACTTCAGTCGGGTGACTTCGTGCGTTGTCGCGTCCACATCACCGGAAAGCCCGTCCCAGGGTTCGCCATAATGATAATGATGGCGACTGTACTCATGCTCGTCCCAATACACCCCGTCTGCCCCGATCTTGTCGAGAATCACGTCCACATTTCCGCCAATCTCTTTGCCAAAAGCGTTTGATTCCGTTGGGAAGAAAATCCTGTCGTGGGGTTCGCCGTAAGTCGCGTGTGATCCGTCCGGCAACAAAAGGCGCGAGTCGGCAAACCGCTCGGGTGCATAACCCGCTACATCAATGAAGCAATGGAAGTACACAAGATACTTTGAATTTGGAGCGAGGCGCTTACGCTGATCGCGCGCCGCAATATAGGCGGTGTGATCAACATGTTGGAACGCCGTGCCGTGCGCATAGTGACCTTCGTAGCGCGGGTAGTCGTTCGATGCGCACGTATACAGCACGTCCTTCAGCCCGATGTAATCCGCTATCTGTTGTTCGCTCCATTCCATCACCGGCGGCCCGCTTCGAAGAAAGGCGAAACCGCCGTCGATGGTGAAGTTCGCATCGATGAGGCGGCGCGTCGCATTTAGAAACGCCCAGTAGTCCGCGGTGTCTGTCGGAACGATTGCCCACTCTGCGGTATACGTCGCGTCAGGCGCGATGACGAGGAAATTGTCCGCAAGCGATATCGTTCCATTTTCGACACCATTGGACGTGTGAATCCGGAAGGCATCGCTTAACGGCAACAAGCCGATGCCCGCGGACGCGGTAGTCGCGTACGTCGTCGGGTTTGCAGGCTGTGTCAACGTACCTGCGCGATCCGGTTGTTCCAACCCCGCAATCCACACCCGCTTCAACGCGTCTCCCAGCGATGCGGTATGCCGCTGCATGATCCCCAACGGTTTGTCCGTTCGGTTCTTGAAGGTATCGCGAACGATGAGCGCCTCCGCCCGTTGCTCGACGGCGCGACTGTGTTCGAAGTACTCGTTTGTTTCCTTGGCCCATCCCCCGCCGGGCACCGAGAAAGCTGTCTCGACCCGAAACGCTTCCCCGCCCATTCGCAAATCGATTACGCCCGGTGCCGGCTGCTCCACCACGAAGCTCGTCGCATGCGCAGCGCGCGGCTCGTAACGCGCGAGGGGCCCTGTCGGCGCAGGTTTTCGCCCCATCGCGGCGTCCTGAGCGGAACGTTCGACAATGCGCGCATCCGCGATAACAAGCGGGTTCGTGATGTGGCCCACGCCATTCTCAAACGTGATCGAATTGTCGCCGTCAACCACGAACTCGGTAATGTCGAGTTCAAAGAAGCAGGGACGAATTGGATCGACCAGGCCATAGTGCGGGTCTGTATCGGGACTCGTGAAATCGGGACTGTAATAGACCGAAAGCCATTCGCCGGCGGCCATCGAATATACGTCGCCCGAGCGTGCTTTCGCCCGAACTGGCCTGTTGATGAAGTTTGCAGAGGTCAGCGCCTTGCCATTCACCGTGATCCGCATCGCCCCGTTGTACCCCGCTACCTGCCCGAAATCGAGCCGCGCCAGCAACGTAAGCGCGACTCGTTTCCCTTCGCTGGGCGGCGCGACCTGTATGCTGAATGATTTCGCCTCGCCCCGCGCCAAAGTAAGGTTTTCCAGCACCAGCGCGTGTTCGGCAAACACGCATGCGGCGGCGAAGAGAAAAATGAAGGGAGCAAAGATAAAACGCATGGCAGTTCTCATGAGGTTAAGTCTTTCGCAGGTCTGGGAATATCTAATTTGAACCCCGCCCGTTGTGTCAGGGCGCACGAGTTTAGCAGGAAGTTATTTGGCAGCGTAAACTCTCTGCAAAAAACCTCGTTTGGGTTACCCAGAATAACCCGAGAGATTCTGGTAAGCCAGCACATCAACGAGTTAACATAATGTTCTGCGGCTGGTTCCTTCCCTCCTCGTGGCGGGGTTGGGTATGCCCGAAGTGCGAGCGTGGCGTTCTTTTTGGCGCGTCGCTTTTTCATGGGCATGTCGCTTATGAACATGGTGATCTTGGGTCGAGGGTGCCTGTTTTTTCTCGCTCAACACTATCCAACACCCTGCTAGCGCTATCCGGCGCAATGTTGCGTGCAAATTGAAACCTGATTAGGGTCAATACATGGACTTGAATAACGCAATTCCTGGAACGAGCGCCTCGAACGAACTTAAACGTACTGTCAGTCGTTGCACCGTCTGCGGCGAGTCTGTCTCCGCGACGGTAGTCTCCGAAGGATGTAAGGTCTATCTTGACCGGCATTGTCTTGTGCACGGGTTTCAACGTCGCTTACTCTCCAGCGATGAGCGTTTCTACAACGTCTCCCATGGAAGCGGCGCCTGTTGCGGCGGGCAGTCCTGCTGCGACACTAACACAACCGCAACCGACCCTTTTGCAGCGCTCTCGACGTGCCTGGCATTGATAGAGATTGTCGACAGTTGCAATCTTGCGTGCCCAACCTGTTTCGCGGACTCGCCGATGTCGCGTGACGTGGACTGCATTTCCCTTGCGGACTTCCAGCGCCGCGTGGATGGCGTGATCGAATTAAAGGGCAAGATTGAGATCCTGCAGTTCTCCGGCGGTGAACCCACCATTCACCCCGAGTTCTTCGCATTGCTGGAATGGTGCCAGCGACATTCGAAAATCGACTACATCATGGTCAATACGAATGGCGTCCGCCTTGCCAAAGATCAGGACTTCGCGCGCGAGCTCGACCGCCTATACCGGCGCGGAAAACTCCAGCTTTATCTACAGCTCGATGGGGTGCAGGAAGAAGGCCAACGCGAATTGCGCGGCGCCGATCTGCGCGCAGTTCGCAAGCGGGCCATCGAAGTGGCCGGCGCATTCGAGGGCGGAGGCCTTCCGATTACCCTGGCAATGACCGTCACACCCGCTACGCGAGACAATCTCTGGGATGCAGTCGCGTTTGGTCTGCAATACCCCCATATTCGCGGCGTAGCGTTTCAGCCGTTCTTCACTTCGGGTCGCGCGCCAGGCATTTCGAATGAAACACCAATCAATGTCGCCGACGTCATTCACGGACTTGTGAATCAATCCAGCGGCACATTGTCGTACGAAGCGTTTACCCCCTTACCCTGTGGCGATCCGAACTGCGCAACGATTGGATATCTGCTCAAGACGGAAGAAGGCATTCGCTCCATCAGCGATTACATCGACTTCTCGCAACTCCAAGGATTCTTGCGCGATCGCGTTAATTATTCGCTAAACGATCTCGCGCAGTGTGGATGCGATTCGGAACCGCTCGGCGATCTACTCAAGCAGTTCGAGCTCGATGAATCGAGGACGTTTCGGCTGTTCATCAAACCGTTCATGGACGCAAACACGTGGGACGACGATCGCATTGACCGTTGTTGCACCCACGTAATCCGACCGGATGGCAAACTCGATTCGTTCTGTCGCTACTACTCCGGCCTCCCGGGAACTTGGCACGGCCCGAAACGGGCCAAAGCAACCGCATCGGCGCAACGGTAATGTTTCAGGCAGCCTATCCCCTGCTCGCCATCGCTGGCATTGTGTTGTCCAGCATGATCTGGTCGCGGCTGCTCCGCCGCGACGGCAGCGGCCACGACTACCGCATGGAGCTGATCTACATCATCGCGTTGTGCGGCGCGTTCGTCGGCGCGAAGCTGGTGTACTTCCTTGCGGAAGGTTGGCACGCGCTCGTTGACCCCGCGCTCACACGCGAACAAATCGCCGCGAACCTCCTCACCGGCAAGACTATCACCGGCGCCTTGCTCGGCGGCTATGTCTCAGTCGAACTTGCGAAGAAGTGGATGGGCTACACAAAAACCACCGGCGACTTTTTCGCCGTGGTGGCGCCCTTCGGTTTGATGCTGGGCCGGGTTGGCTGTTTCATTCAAGAATGTTGCCCGGGCGTAACTATGGAGCCGCATTGGTACACAATGCTTGATGCGCATGGCATATCGCGCTGGCCAGCCGTGCCGCTCGAGTTCGCCTTCAACTTCGTCTTCTTCGTCGCCGCATTCGTCATGTTCAAACGCCGCATACTCCCAGGCCAGCTCTTCCATGCCTACCTCATCGCCTACGGACTTTTCCGCTTCGCCCACGAATTCCTCCGCGACACGCCAGCGCTCGCCTGGGGCATCACGGGGTACCACCTTGCTGCCATCGCGATCTTCGTCCTTGGCGCGGCGCGTTTTGCCCAACGCGCCCGCGCCGCGCAGGCCCTCACTGGCGGCGCCTGACGCGCATGTAGCGCAATGTACTGCGTGTCGAGTATCATTCCCCGTTTGCACGCTCCTCCAGATTCTCGAAAGGATTCACATGAAGGTCGGTATTATCGGGTTCGCCCGTTCTGGAAAAACGACGGTTTTCAATGCCCTCACCGGCGCGAAGGCCGCGGTAGGCACCTTTGGCGCGCGGGAATCGAACGTAGCCGTGTTGAAAGTGCCGGATGCGCGCCTTGAGAAGCTCGCCGAGATCTACAAGCCGAAGAAGATCACCTACGCGGAGTTTCAGTTTATCGATATCGCCCCAAACGAATCGGCCGGAGAGGAAAAAGCGCTGGACACCGCGGCGCTCAACGCCTTGAAGCAGGTGGAGGCGCTGGTTCATGTCGTGCGGGCTTTTGACAACGAAAGCGTCATGCATCCCAATGGCAGCGTCAACGCATTGCGCGATGCCAAGGCGATGGAAGAAGAGTTACAACTTTGCGATCTCATCGTCGTGGAGAAACGTCTCGAACGCATGGAAAAGGAACATAAGAAAGGTCCAGAACTCGCCCCGTTGCAAAAGTGCAAGGAACATCTGGAAGCGGGAAAGCCGTTGCGCACCCTGGATCTGACCGCGCAGGAAGTGCGCGACATCGCAGGCTTCGGCTTCATGTCCCTCAAGCCGTTAATGCTGCTCGGCAACTACGGCGAAGAGTCGATTGGCAAGGATGATCCCTCCGGGCTTGCCGCGTTTGCAAAGGAACTCGGCGTTGCGCTCATCGAACTGTGCGGCGCGATGGAATTGGAAATCGGACAGTTGTCCGAAGAGGAACGTCCCGCATACCGCGCCGACTTGGGCCTTGGCGAGGAATCACGTGTTCGGTTCCTGCAGACCGCGTACGACATGCTCGGCCTCATGAGCTTCCTGACGGCCGGCGAACCCGAGGTGCGCGCATGGACCATTCACAAAAACACAAAAGCCGTGGATGCCGCGGGCTCCATCCACAGCGACATCGCGCGTGGCTTCATCCGCGCGGAAATCGTCAACTACGACCACTTCATCGCCGCCAGCGGCAGCATGGTCAAAGCCAAAGAGGCAGGCCACGTCCGTCTCGAAGGCAAAGAATACATCATGCAGGACGGCGACATCGTCCTGTTCCGATTCAACGTGTAGTGCAAAAACAAGGGGCGGGCCTGAATCCAGACCCGCCCCTTGTTCTTTTGCGTTACGCTTTCAGTTTGTCGAGCAGCACTTTGCAGCGCTTGATACCCTCGATCTCGGAGAGGCGATCGCCTTCGTATTCAATGCCGATGAAGCCGTTATACTTGTGCTTGTCGACTACGATCTCGATGAGGCGCTTGTAATCTTTGCTGGTTTCTTCGCCGGTGGCGTCATCGAAGTCGTGGCACTTTGCGCTAACGGCCTTTGCGAATTTCATCAGACGATCGATGCCGTCATAGATGTCGGTGCCTTTGGGGAAGTTGCCGAAATCGGGCAGCGTGCCGAAGCGGGGATGATCGACCGCGGGCACGAGCTTTTCCATTGCCGCAGGGTCGGATGATGCGCCGCCGTGGTTCTCGATAATGACGTTGATATTCTTCTTGTCCGCATAATCACACAATTTGCGGAAGTGCGGTACGGAACGCTTCACGAAATCGTCGAGCGCCGCAGGATCTTTCTCCACACCCTGCGCGCCGCCGGCCCAGTTCATGCGGATCGAGTGGCAGCCGAGGTATTCGGCGATGTCCACCCATTTTGAATGACGCTTCACGGCATCTTCGCGCGCGTTTTCTTCCGCGCCGCCGATGTTACCTTCACCGTCGACCATGATGAGCAGAATCTGCACTTTGTGATCCGCGGCGTTCTTCGCGAGGGAATCGAGGTAGGGCTTCATGTCCGGAAACGATTTTTCGTGCTCGGCAAGCATGCGGTTCACGAGCTCGATCGCTTCGATGTCCCATTCCTGGCGCGACATCTTTGGCATGTCGAGCATGGGCACTTTTCCTTCGCCGGCACCGATGGTACGGTGCAGCGACCACGCGGCCAGCGACACCTTGTACTCGCGGGCGGCATGCGCCGTTCCAGCGCCCAAAGCCGCGGCCGCGGCGGCGGCTCCAGTGGTTTGCATAAACGTTCTCCTGGAAATACCGGCCTTCAAGGGTTGACTCCTTAGGCGCTGTTGCAGCCGTTAATAAGATTGCAGCGCCCTGCGATCTTGCCGGAGCGCGGGTTGTGATTCAACCATAGACCGCATTTCGCGGGGTCGGGTCAACGCTTATCCGCCCGTGTTCGTTGTTTGCGGGTAGAAACAGGACCAAACCACGCGTTTGCGTGCTATACTGACAGGTCCATGCTGCGATTGTTTACACCTATAGCGCTGGCAGTCTTTTGTGCGTGCAGTTTCGGCTGCGGAAATTCCGCACCCCTTGCCGGCGAATCAACCGTGGCGCACGCGCAGGAACCTGCCGCGGCGGCGGCACCCGATCTGCCTACGGTGGCTCCCGCGACAGCGACACAGGAAACCGCGCCCCCTGATGCGGCGGTAACCGCCGCGCAAACGCTGGACCAGGCCTCGACCCAGGTCGATCAGCTCAAGGCGCAATTAAAAGAGCTGGCGGAGGCGCGCAACGCCGAAGATGGTGCCACCACTACAACCAGTGCGCCCGCGACAGATGTTGAGCCAAGCGCGGATAGCGAAGAAGTTGTCGCGCTGCGGGCGGAGCTTGCCGACTTGCGCAAGGATGTCGATCGCTTGCAGGAAACCGTGGACGCAGCCCTTGCGTATCTTGTCGGGGAGTTGGGCGCGGAGAACAGGCGACTCCGCACCGATCTCGCCAACGTGGGCGAAAACACCACCGAGACGGAACCACCGGCAGATTCTCCTTCAGCTTCACCCACAACGAAAATGTCCGAGCGCGTTGACTACGGCGAACTGGGTTATATCGCCATCAAAGAATGGGGGCGCACGCCGGAACAAGCAGCGGAACTTGCCGCGAGCAAACCAGGCACGACCGTATCGACGCTTCGCGGCATGATCTGCGCCGTATCGCCAGGCCTGAGTGACGAAGAGCTGGCTGCGGTCGGCGCGAAGATTCGCGCTTCGTGCGAGGGCTACGACAACGTCAACATCGACATCTTCGACGACGAAACCGCCGCACGCGAATTCGCCGAGAACAATGTGCGCTCCAGCGCACACCTTGTCATGAACATCACCCGCCACAAGACTTCCGGCCAAGACGTGATGGTCCGTGTTCTTCCAAATGGGAAAAGAGAAGTGATGATTGGGGAGTAGGCCAGGAAGTTTTCCCTTTCGCTAATCATCTGCTTCATTTTATGTATTCCATTCCTCGCCGCCTCATCGCCTTCCTTCCTCGCGCTTAACGCGATCCCAGGCGGCGATTGCTTCCTCGGCGGTTTGCGCTTTGTTTTCGCCGAAGACGTGGTCGTGACGACGGATCATTTTTTCATGGACACGCTCCATGACAGACTGCATGGAAAACCGTCCCTCCACCTCGGCACATGCGATTGAAGCGAGGAGCACGAACAGGGTATCCCCCATTTCCTCCTCGGAATTGTCGTTGTTCGCTTTCTCCAGCGCCTCGATCAGTTCGTCGTTTTCCTTGCGGGCGTACTGGGCGAAACTGAGGGCAGTCTGTTCCCGGTCCCAAGGGCAACCGTCGGGTCCGCGGAGGTAGCGGGCCAGGTTTATCAGGGCCTCAAACCAATCTAACTCGTTCTGGGGCGTGCGGTTCCAATGCGGATAGGTCATTGCGCAAGTCCTTGCGGCTCAAGGTTTGGACTGCTCCTGCCGATATCAATTTCGGCGTAGGAGTGTTTCGAGCATGACGGTACAATGCTGCAAATGCAAACGAATCCGATTTGAGGCGCAGTGGTCGGCCCCAGCGGCGACCTTGCTTCAGGGAAACGTGTCCCACACGTACTGCCCCGCATGCGCAGACGAATGTCATATCGAGCTCTTCAGCACGCAAGCAAGTCGCGCAACCGCGGTGCACGCGCAGCAGTTGTTGCAACAACTGGGTGGCGTGGCCTGAATCCGGTCGTGCGCGAATCAGCCTAAGGCCCCGGGTGTCGGATGTCACCGAATCCGGATTCTTCACACAACCGTTCCGTTCTCCGCAGAATCGCCTTGTTTCTTTCCTCCATGGAACTAAATCCCGACCGGGTGTATAACATACCCGTGCAGGGATGGGTGATGCGGAACATCCGAGGCGTACCTTGCGCAGCCATCACAGGGGGAATCCCATGAAGGGAACGAACCGGCTCGCAATCTTTATCGCGATGGTGTTGTTTACCATCGTTTCCATCTGGACCACCTACGTCAGTCTTCGCGACTCGATACTTCCGCGTCCGACTTTTCCGATTGAGTTCGCGCCGGGACGCGTGCACGAGCTATCGGTGTTTGCGCTTGCGCTGTCCGTTGCGATTGGGCTGATGCTCTTCGCGCTCAAACTGTCGATAATAGATGGGCAGAAACGGCTCAATCTGTTTGGATTGATCGGTCTGACGGTCGTCGCATCGATCTCCATCGCATTTAACATGGATGTGCTGTACCGCACGGCAGATCGCGAGTTTTTCCTGGATTATTCAGAGTCCAAAGTGCGCAGTGTATACGAGAACTATCTGGCTTCGGTACAGTCCGATCTAAACGCACGAAAACAGGAGCTGGAAAAACAGGTCGCAAAACAGGAAGGCGAACTGGAATCCGAGATTAAAGGATTGCGCGAACGTCCGGCGGGTTATGGGACGGAAGCAAAACACGAAGAGTACGAACTGACGCTACTTGGAAAGACCGCGGAAGTCGAACTTCAGGGCATTGAAGCGGCGCTGGAGAAGAAGCTGGCGGTGGACGCCATTTTGCTAAACACATCGGTGGCGACGCTTGAAGACGTCGCGCGACTTCAGGACGCGTTGCGAGTCCAGGTCAAAGATCTCGCGGCGCTGACCGGCACTTCGATGCCGGCTGCGGTGAAGCTCGATTCTCCGTTCTTCGCGGTATTTCAGAAGCTGTTCAATTTCCGCACGGCTGGCCCGTTGGAGTACCTGATTCTTGCCCTCGCGTTTTTGCTCGATCTTGCCGACATCATTGGCTACAGCCTTGTGCCTAACCGGAAAGAAGAAAAGAAACCCGCCGCGATCTGGGCGTCGGTACCTGAAAACCTGATGGGACCTGAAGTGATTCGTTCGCCGAAACCGCTTGCAGCCGTCGTGGACACGCCGGTGATGGAAGAGCTAGACGAAGAACCAGCGCTTGCGGACATGAATGCGGAAGAGTTTCCGTCGCTATCACCCAGGCCGCAGCCACGCCGAAAACCTTTCCGTTTCCGGCGTCATTAGCCGATATAACGCTCAAATTGATCGGAGCTAGTCTCGTTCGGGCTTTGCATCGCGCGTCATAAGCGCGACAACCGCTTCCCGTGCGTCTGCCCCCTCGTACAAAACGCGATAAACCTGTTCGGTAATCGGCATTTCGACTTTATGTTTCTGCGCCAAGGCCAATGCGGCGCGCGCGGTGCGCACGCCCTCGGCGACCATGGGCGACGACGCAAGAATCTCCTCAAGCTTTTTCCCGGAAGCGATCTTTTCGCCTACTGCGCGGTTGCGCGAGTGCTGGCTGGCGCAGGTGACGATAAGGTCGCCCATTCCGCTCAGGCCAGAGAAGGTCAGGGGATCCGCGCCAAGCGCGACGCCGAGGCGCGCCATTTCCGCGAGACCGCGCGTGATGAGCGCCGCCTTTGCATTGTCGCCAAGGCCGAATCCATCGCAGACGCCCGCGGCTATCGCGATGACGTTCTTCAACGCGCCACCAAGCGCAACGCCCGTGATGTCCGGGCTAGTGTAAACGCGAAAGGTTTTCGCCGTAAATGCTGTCTGGACCTTTTCGCATGCGGCCTCGCTTCGGCCCGCAGCGACGAGGGATGCGGGGAGATCGCGCGCGACTTCCTCCGCGTGGCTTGGGCCGGACAATGTTACGACGACGGAGCCCGGCACGGTTTGTTCGATTACTTCGTGCATGCACAGCAAGGTGTCGTTCTCGATGCCTTTGGCTACATTGACAAGGATTGTGTCGGGAGAGAAATGCATGCGCCCAACTACTGCCCTCATTGCGTGGGAAGGAACTGCGAGGACGGCGATCTCACAATCGGGATCGGCTGTTTCGGAAATGGTGATGGATTCCGGCAGCGTCACCCCTGGGAGAAAGTGCGGACTGCGGCGTTCGTTGCGCAAGATGTCCGGGCCGTCTTCCGCGCGGCAGGAAATGTTTACCGCGTGGCCGTTGCGCGCGACGAGACGCGCGAGTGCAAGCCCCCAGCTACCCGCGCCGACTACCTGTATTCGCATGGGTTAGAACAGACCTCCAATTGGGTTGCGGGGTATTCACTGAGTACACGGTTTGTTAAGAGGATTGCTCGCGAGGACGCTCGCCCTACCTCTTCGGTTTTACTGAACTGTCGATTCGCCGGACAGGAATCCCGTAAGCGGCGACGACGCTTCAGCTGTTGCGCGAACTGGGCCCAGTCCAGCGAGATACGCCATTCGCCCTGCGCGGGTGGCAATAGCGAATGCTTCCGCCATTTTGAAGTGGTCAGTCGCATCCGCGAGCGCTGTGTTGACGAGCACGGCGTCCGCGCCCAACTCCATCGCTTCGGCAGCATGCGACGGCGCGCCGAGTCCAGCGTCCACTACGACGGGAACATTCGACTGCTCGATGATGATGCGCACCATGTCGCGCGTGCGGAGGCCCCGGTTGCTGCCTATTGGCGCGCCCAGGGGCATGACGGTAGCGGCCCCCGCTTCTTCAAGGCGCTTCGCCAAGATTGGGTCCGCTTGTATATAGGGAAGCACGATGAATCCATCTTTAACCAGCATCTCGGTTGCGCGCAAAGTCTCGATGGGATCGGGCAGCAGATAGCGCGGCTCCGGCGTGAGCTCAAGCTTCACCCACGGCTCGCAGCCCATCGCGCGCGCGAGTTTGGCCAGGCGGACGGCCTCTTCCGCCGTGCGCGCGCCAGATGTATTCGGCAGGAGCAAATGTCGCCTCGAATCGATTACCGAGAGAATGCTGTCCTCGTTCGGATTTGAAAGATCGGCGCGCCGCAACGCAACGGTAACAATCTCGGCATCGCACCCCGCGAGCGATTCGCGGAGCGCCTGCGAAGATGGAAACTTGCCGGTGCCGACCATGAGCCGGGAGCGAAAGCTGCGGCCAGCAATGACCAGTGAATCGGAATCTGTTGTTGCGCTATCGATCATGTGTTTATTTCTATTGTGATGCGGTTCCGGCGGCTTGTTTCGTTCATTCCAGAACGACTACACGGGACTCCGGAGGGGAACCGGAATGGTACCAAACGAGGCGCGGTCGCTCAATTGCCGCACGATTGCGCTTGCAAACCCATTGGTCAGGTTGGAGAATAGCGAAGTTACCGAGTCACATAGTTGGGTAAGGGAACCATCAAAAATGCCGAGTTCACAACTTCCCCCGGGACCGAGAGGGAAGTTTCTAGTTGGATCCGCGGACCGGATCACGAACGATCGATTGCGATTCCTGATGACGCTTCGGCGGGAGTATGGCGAAGTTTCGCGGTTCACGGTCTGGGGCCAGCAGATTGTTTTGATCACCCGTCCGGACCATGTAAAAGAGATCCTCGTCACCAACCACAAGAATTTTCACAAGAGCACCGCATTGCGCGTCGCGAAGTACATTCTGGGAGAGGGACTTCTGACGAGTGAAGATGCGCTGCACCGGCGGCAACGCCGCATGATGCAGCCCGCGTTTCATTCGCAGCGCATTCATGGATATGCGGAGATCATGATCGAGTACGCGGCGCGCCATGCCGCGCGATGGGAGACGGACGGCCTGGAGGGGCATCCGATCGACATGTGGCAGGAGATGATGCGGCTCACGCTGGCGATCGTTGCCAAGACACTTTTTGACGCGGATGTGGAGTCCGAGGCGTATGAGATCGGCGAAGCGCTCTCGACGATCATTGGCCTGTTCGAACGCGTGACGCATCCTGCGGCCCCGCTGTTGACCTTGTTGCCGACGCCGAAGAACGTCCGGTTCTTGCTTGCACGAAAACGCATCAACGCGACCATACTGCGAATAATCGGGGAGCGGCGCGCGAGTGGAAAAGACCACGGCGATTTGTTGTCGATGCTGTTGCGCGCGCAGGACGAAGACGACGGTGGCACGATGACGGACAAGCAGGTGCGCGATGAAGTGGTAACGCTGTTTCTCGCCGGACACGAGACTACTGCGAACGCACTGACATTTGCGTGGCATCTTCTGTCGCGAAATCCCGACGTTGAAGAAAAGTTCCACGCGGAGATTGATACTGTTCTGGAGGGCAGATTGCCTGTGCCCGCGGATTATCCAAAGCTTGAGTACACGCGGCGGGTGTTTGCGGAGACCATGCGGCTTTATCCGCCCGCCTACTTGATTGGTCGAACTGCGCTGGAGACATTCACGCTCGATGGATATACGATTCCCAAGGGAGCGGCGGTGTTGCTCAGTCCGTTTGTGACGCAACACGATGCAGCGTATTTTCCCGATCCGGAAGTGTTCGACCCGGATCGGTTTTCGCCGGAGGCACAGCAGGATCGCCACAAGTTCGCTTACTATCCGTTCGGGAGCGGACCGCGCACCTGCATTGGTGAACCGTTCGCGTGGATGGAGGGGGTGTTCCTAATGGCGGTGATTGCGCAACGCTGGCGAATGCGCACAGTGCCGGGGCATCCAATCGAATTTGACCCGCAGATAACTTTACGGCCCGCGCACGGAATGAGCATGACACTCGCGCGCCGGGAAACGTCACTTTTACCTGTCGCGGAAGGCTAGGAGACCTTAATCATGGCACACGAAATTGATTACACCATTCACGGCGACGATATGCAGTTGGTGGAAGTCGAGCTTGATCCAGGCGAAGGCGTGCGCGCGGAGATCGGCACCATGACCTTTATGGAGCCGGGCATTCAGATGGACACAAGCACCGGCGGCGGGATTATGAAAGGCTTGAAGCGCATGGTTACCGGCGAGAGCTTTTTCATTTCCAACTTCCACAACACGGGTGCCGGCAAACAGAAAGTGGGGTTTGCGGCACCTTATCCCGGCAAGATCATTCCCATTGATCTGCGAAATGTCGGGGGAACTTTTCTGTGTCAGAAGGATTCGTTTCTGTGTGCTGCAATGGGTATTGATATCACCGTCGCTTTTACGAAGAAGCTTGGCGCGGGCCTGTTCGGCGGCGAGGGGTTTATTCTGCAACGGCTGGACGGCGATGGGCTCGCGTTTGTGCATGCGGGCGGCACGGTCATCAAGAAAGATCTGCGGGTGGGCGAGACACTCCGCGTCGATACGGGTTGCCTTGTGGCGTTTCATCCGTCGATGCGCTACGACATTCAAATGGTAGGCGGATTCAAGAACGTGCTGTTCGGCGGCGAGGGCTTGTTTCTGGCAACGATCACCGGCCCAGGGCCGGTATTGCTTCAAAGCCTGCCGTTCTCCAGGCTGGCAGATCGCATCATGGCCGCTGCGGGCGGGCGCAGGGAACAATCCAAAGGCGTGGCGGGGATGGGCGGCAACTTACTCGGCGGATTGCTTGGGGGCGATACGAAATTCTAATTCCCGGGCGGCGCACTGCGCATATCCCGCAAACATGTGGAGGGCGGAATCATGTCGAACGCGTATGACAACGACCCGTATGCGCCAGTTACCGATCCAGCCAAGACGCCGGGCATATCGCTGTTCGGATATATGCGCGTCATATCGGCATTAACCGGATTGGGATTGATACTTATTGGCGCGATGTCGGCGGTATGGAGTTTCAATTCCATCAAGGCCATTATCGAAACGCCGGACACGATGAATGCGTATCTCGACGCGTGGTATACACCGGAGGTTGAAGACGAGCCAGAGAAGATGGCGGAAACAACTGCTCCGGAGCTTGATCCTCCAAAGGATGCCGTACCAGTCGAAACGACGGCGAAAGCACCTGCAGAAGAAGGTAATGCCGATGCAGCGGAAGCGGCAGTGTCAACGCCACCCGCCGAGCCAGTGGCAGAACGCGCAGTTCAAAGACTTCCACAAAGATCTCCGGTAACGAATGCATATGATGCGCCCCTGGAGGCGCTCGCGTCGTCGATTCGCCAGGGAGGTCTTGCGCGCCTGATTGGCGCGTTAATTCTACTTGCGCTGGTGTCTTTGCTGGTGAGAATTCCGTTCGGACTGATCAAGGCGGGAACGGAACTCGTACGCGTAATGACGGCCGAGAAGTCCAACAAAGATGGCACTTACGCAAAATAAGCTATCCCGCCCACAAGAGATTATTCAGCGTGTGGACGATGATGCACGGCCACAGGGATTTTCCCGTTTCGAAGACTGCCGACAAAACGAAACCAATGATCGCAACGCTCACGGTCTGCGCAATCAAACCGGAATGAAGACCCTGCATGTAAAGCCAGCCAGGCCAGTGGGCCACTGCGAATAGAACTGCGCTGATCAGTCCTGCAGCGATCCAGCCATGATAAGCGCGAAGGGCTTGATGTACGTAGCCTCGAAAAAGAATCTCCTCAAAGACCGGCGCCCATGCAATCGTGAGCAGGATAACCGCCCACTCTTTGACAGAGGGATGCGAAGTTACAAGAATGACGGACTTCCCTTCGACAACGCCGCCGTGTAACGCAGTAACAAGAATCCAACCAATCGACACCGCGGCAGTGAGAGCAAGCGCCTTGCCCTTCGGGAACCTGTCCAGTGCGAGCGCGCCGACCGCATTGACGTTGTGAAACCTCGCCAGCATCCACCAGACCGGGACGCCCCATAGCAGGATTCGCAGCGATTGCCCCCACAGTGTTTGCCAACCTATTGGTTTGATTGCGGCATCGACCGGCATGAGCGCTACGACGCGAATGGTCCATGCGGTGTAAAATGCGAGAAGAAAAAGTATGAGCGTTTTCCGATCTGCATTCGGAAAATGCGGATTCCTGCTTTCGAGCGCGGAAATCACGCCCTAGTCTTGATCCCGGAATACGGTTTGTGGGGAAAACGCCGGTGTGCAAACGGCGATGTACTCCGCGCCTTCGCTTCCTGGCGTGCTGTAGCGCACCCATTCTCCGGGCATGGTAATGATGCCTTGCCCCGCGCACACATCGATTGAATCGCCCAGTTCATGCTCGACACGCAGGGTGCCTTTTAGCACGACGGTGTATTCCGTGAACTCAGGACGCTGACCGGGTTCGACCCATCCGCTTGGGCTAATCATGTGCGCTACACTTACGTCGCTCGTGTTGGAATTGACCCGCCCGACGTACTCACGGATCTGTTTCGGTTTGTTGCCCGCCGCCTGGATCAGCGTGGGCGCAGCAATGAGTTGTGGCATGACACAATTTTCCCCCCTTATGCAACCTCGACCGACGCGGGATTGGCTATCCGCCACACCCGCGGCACTACCAATACTCCGAGCACCACCCCCGGAAACAATACGCCGGGAAAATCCAAAATCCAATGTATAGCGCCGACGCGCCCAACAATCATGTCCGCGACGTGCAGCAGCGCATGGCCACCAGCCCAGAATGCCTGCGCGATGATGATAGGTCTGCACGCGCGGAGATGAAATGCACTCCAGACAAATCCGATTCCGGAGATTAGATAGGCGAGACCAATATCCCTGATGAAATGACCATTGTAGGGGCCGAAGTCCGCGACGCGTCCGGGCAAATTCTCAAACCATGTCGGTGCCGAGCCGATCATCCAGATCCCGTTCAAGATACTTAACGCGCCGAGAATGCAGAAAATGTAACCGAGCGCAGGCATGAATTTGCTACCCCCAGAGTTTGTGCACATCCATTCGCAACGCAAATTCAAAAAGCCAAAGCACGGCCCAACACCCAAACATCGGCGCGCGCGCGCGGGAATGTGATGCGGCAAGTATTATCGCGCCAAATGCGTAAAGCTCCCAGAGATTTCGGAGAAACGACCAGTCTTCAGACCATACGTTGCCGCTGACAACGCATGCGAGCCCACAGTAGAGAAGCCAGGACAATTTTTCGTGCAAATTTGCACGGGACGACCTGGCCGCAATCCCGACTGATACGGCAAATCCCGCAACGAGCAGCATTTGAAAGAAGGCAGCGGTCTGTTGGCCGGATGCGAAAGACATTTTTTCGATGATGCTTTGCACAAAACTGGTGAACGGCAGGCCCATGGTCCCGGTATCACTTGCTGCGAAATGGCCCCAGTTGTATCGGAGATACAATTGCCAGCCGATTCCGATGCTAACGGGTATCGCGTAGACAGCGAAGGCTCGAGTTCGATCGCCGCGCATGCGCGCGATGATGCCCGCCAAACCAAGCGCGACTGCAACGAGGAGACTGGTCTCTCGCGCGAGTACCCCAAACGAAAGCAAGATGGCGGCGCGCCAAGGCTGTTGGCGCGTGGCGGATAGCACGGCCGCGAGGACGAACGCGGCGGCGAGAATCTCCGTAAAATCTCGTGCGAGTGTCAGAATGAAACCCGGATAGCACGCGATGGCGAGTCCCCACAGTGCGTGCAAACCATGCGACTGCATCAGCTTGCTTGCGGTCCACGCAATGGCACATAGGCCGAAGTAATTGATCGCGATCATCCAAAATGGAACGAGTGACAAAATTCCGATTGATAGCAAGTTCGCCAAGACTGGGTAAAGTATTCTCTGGTGCCGATAGGCAGGAAGATCCAACGTGATTCCGTAGTCGGTAATCGTATTCGTAAACGGGTCGAGCGCGAACCGGTAGTAGAACTGACCGTCATGCCCGTGGGCATCCGGTATGACGTGCAGGCTGCGCGGTGCGAGTTTCGGGTCGGTGAACTTGTCGCCCGCAGTTACAAAATAGGAAAGATCCCAATCGTGCACGGCGAGTCGCACGAGAATGAAAAGGAGGTAGGCGGTTGCGACGAAAACAACAGACACAATTGGCCTGTCGAATCGTCGGCTGAAGGTTTGTGTTGTGGTGTGTTGCATGACGCGTGTTCTTCAGGCAGGTGTAAACGATTCGACACGAAAGTGCAAATGTACAGTTGCGTCGTCAAGTATGCGCAAGTTGTAGTGAACGAGACGATTACGATTGCCGTGATCCGTGCGTAAGTGTGTGGTGGGCGTGGACCTCTGAAGACGGGCAGAGTAGACAACCTTCAACAAAACTGCTAAACTAAGGCGAGTCTAGGGAAGTTGACAGTAGTATTCCTTTAACCAGGAGGCTCCCGTTGCCCGCCTCACGAACCGTGACGGTACACGCGGGATCGCACGATCGCGCGGCATGTCCTGTAAGCGTTTTGCTCCCAAAGGGTTACAATAACGCTGCGGTTACGCTGTTTGATTCGGGCTTGAAGCGCGCCATTCCAGCGCAAGTGTTTCAACTCGATGATACCAATACACTTACCTGGATTGAAGGGCGGCTCAAGGCCCATGCCACCCGGAAGTACAAGCTGGTGTCGAAGGCGACTTCGTTTCCGGTGAAGGTTCGGCTTGTGGACCACACGAAATCTAAGTTAGACGTTCGGGTGGGGAACACGCTCTTAACGTCGTATCACTATTCCCATAAATGGGTTAGGCCATTTTTGCACCCCTTGAGTGGACCAGGCGGCGTCCGCGTTACGCGGAACTGGCCGGTGGACCGATCGGTTGCCGGTGAACGCCGGGACCATGTCCACCATAAATCGGTCTGGGTCGCGCACGGCGAGTGCGATGATATGGATAATTGGTCGGAACTCCCTGGCCATGGGTTTCAACGGCATCAGGAATTTACGCATGTCGTTTCCGGGCCTGTATTTGGCGAATGCCAGGCACGCATTGACTGGTGCGATGCGAAGGGCAGGAAGCGGTTTGAGGAATTGCGCACCCTCCGTGCTTACGCCGTTCCGGGCGGCAGTCGATTGCTCGACGTGGTCGTCTCGTTACGGATGACGGAACGTACCGTCACCTTTAAGGATACGAAAGAGGGGGGACTTCTTTCTGTCCGCGTGGCTACTTCGATGGAAGTAAATCGGGGTGGTCGAATCGAGAATTCGTACGGGGGTGTGAACGAAGAGGAGACTTGGGGGAAGAACGCAGCGTGGTGCGACTATAGCGGGTTGGTGGATGGGAAGCATGTGGGGATTGCGGTATTCGACAACGAGGCGAACCCGAGATACCCCACGGGCTGGCATGTGCGGAATTACGGCTTGATGACGGCCAATTGTTTTGCATGGAAGTACTACCGTCCTGGGGCGGGCTTAGTCGGTGACATGAAGTTGCCGAAGGGAAGCACGACTACATGGCGGTATCGACTGTATGTCCATCGAGGTGATGCGCGGAAGGGCAAGGTGGCGGCGCGATATCTGGATTATGTCGCGCCCCCGCAAGTGACCGTGCAGTAACGCCAACCAGGGAGCCCGTAGGCAAACCATGGCAACGAAGAAAAGCACGAAGAAGGCAACGAAACCGGCCGCGCGTAAATCTGCGCCTCCGAAGAAGAAATCGCCCCCGGCCAAAAAAGCGAAAAACGCAAAGAGCAGTAAGCCTGTGAAGAAGACCGTTAAGTC